>JAUWLG010000168.1 GCA_030613795.1 Helicobacteraceae bacterium | reverse complement strand
GAAGTGGTTCGTGAGGTGACAAAGTACTGTGCCGACCATAAAGAGATCGAGCGTCTGACACTCTACGCCTTTAGTACAGAGAACTGGAAACGTCCAAAGCTTGAAGTCGAGTTTTTAATGAAACTTCTTGACCGTTACCTGCAAAAAGAGCTTGCGACCTATATGGAGTACAACATCCGTTTTGAGCCGATCGGTGATCTTTCAGGTTTTTCCAGACCACTGCTAAGCACCATCAAGATGGTTCAAGAGAAGACAAAACACAACATGGGCCTTGTTCAGAGCCTTGCGCTGAACTATGGAGCAAAAGATGAGCTTGTTCGTGCAGTAAACTCACTAGTGGATAACAACAAAAAGGTCACAGAAGAGAGCTTGACGAGTGCACTTGACTGTTCTATGCCGGTTGACCTTTTAATCAGAACAGGTGGTGACCACCGTCTCTCCAACTACCTTCTCTGGCAAGTAGCCTATGCCGAACTCTTTTTTATCAACACCCTGTGGCCCGACTTCTCAACCTATGAGCTCGAGACCATCATTCATCAATTTACAACCATAGAACGCCGATTTGGAGGATTATAATAGTGATAGGACTTTTTGCATTCATCTTTGGGGCCGTCATCGGCTCTTTTTTAAATGTTGTTATCTACCGTCTGCCTCGTGGTGAAAGTGTTGTCTTTCCTGCCTCGCACTGTCAGAGCTGCAATACCGCTCTCAAGCCGTACCACAACATTCCGATCTTCTCTTGGCTCTTTCTCCGTGGAAAATGTGCTTTTTGTAGTGAGAAGATATCCATACAATACCCTATTGTCGAGATACTGAGCGGCCTCCTTTTTATGAGTATCTTTCTAAAAAATGATCTCACACTGGCTACTCTAGGTATCGCGTTGACATTTTTAACCCTTCTGACACTGGCTATGATCGATTTTTATTACAAGATGGTTCCCGACAGTCTGAATCTGCTTGCTCTGACGCTTGCCATTATCAGTGTCAACGACCCGCAGATGTTAGGTCTGAACTTTGTCAATGCCCTGCTTTTAGCCGGTGGTTTTACACTGTTGCGTTTTTATCTCTCATACTATCTTTATGCACGTACCAAAGCCTTTGTCAAACCGACCAAAAAACCGTCATGGGTCCGTAACTACAACCCGATGCCGCTCTATTTTGAAGCGATGGGTGAAGGTGACATCATGGTGGCGGCGACGATGGGTGCAATTATGGGAATCCAACTCTCTTTAGTTGCTGTCTTTTTATCAGCCCTTATCGCCCTGCCGGCTATATTGTTTGTTCGTGGCGAAGATGCTGAAAGCAAGCGTTTGCCGTTCATCCCTTTCTTGGCACTGGCAGCCTACATTGTCTATATGCTTGAAACACCCATATTAGCCTATTTGAAAGTTCTTTATGCATAGACTACGACGGTACATCATATCAAACTTTTCCATCTCGTTCTTTTCGATATTTTTACCTCTTTTTGCCATTGCTTCTGTTATTTTCATGCTTAAGTTGGCAACATACACGGCTTACATCCAACTGACCTTTTTCGAGATGTTTAAACTCTACCTCTTTGTCCTGCCTGAACTTTTTTTCTATACTCTGCCTATCACTTTTTTTGTTGCAGCAACACTTGCCCTGTTTCGTCTTTCCACCGATAACGAGATGGTCATTTTATTCTCTCTTGGCATCAAACCAAACTATCTTATTAAAGTGTTGATGGTACCTGCTTTACTGTTGAGTTCACTGCTGTTTTTTAACTTCTTCTTTCTTTTTCCACATGTAAAGACACTCTCTATCAATTTTATGAAACATAAAAAAAGCGAAGCGAAGTTTAACCTTAGTGCCTCAGAGTTTGGACACAACTTTGGTTCATGGCTACTTTATATCGGTAAAGACAATAAAGACAATACCTTTGGCGATGTGGTCTTGTTTAACAAAGATAAAGACGAAGAGATCGTTATAGGTGCAGAAAAAGCGACTGTAGACAATAGTGGTGGTGTTTTACGTCTACAGCTTGAATCGGGTAAGGGGTACAGTTACACTGTCGACTCGTTAACAGAGATGAAATTTGAGACGCTTTTCATCAACAACATCATGACAACCGATCAGAGAAAATACCTCTCCGCGTATGACTATTGGTTCAATAACGAGCCTGGTCTGCAGAAAATCCACACTAAAAAATTTATTACTGATGTCCTGTTGTCACTCTTTCCCGTTCTGAGTCTCTTTATGGTTCTCGCCATCGGTGTTGCCCATGTCCGTCACCAAAAAGCCTATATCTATCTCTTTTTATTTCTCTCAATTATCGGCTATTATGGTCTAAGTATTGGCATAGTCAACAGACTAGGTTATTACACTATCCCTCTTGTTTTACTAGGCTGGCTTGCCGTGACCTACCCTTATTACCGCCGTAAGATCGTCAGCAGGTTTTAGATGCGTGTAAAGATGACCATCGCCTACAATGGGGCAAACTACTTTGGCTCACAGGTGCAAAAAGAGACGGACCAGACCGTCAATGGCCAAATGGAAAAAGCACTCGGCCTTCTGCAGATAGAGACAAAAGTCATTGCCTCAGGACGAACCGACAGAGGGGTACACGCCTCTCGTCAGGTCATCCATTTTGACCTGCCACCATTTTGGCAGGACCTTAATAAACTAGAAGATAGTCTCAAACGTATCTTGCCTCCAAGCATTGCTATTCGCCGTCTTGAACAGGTAGATGATGACTTTCATGCCAGATACTCAGCCAAAAAACGCGCCTACCGCTACATCATCTCAACCCAAAATCCCAACCCTTTTTTAGCTGACCTTGTCACCTATATTGATACTATTGATGAAGTGAAGATAAAAGAGGCTATTACTCTCTTCGAGGGTGTACATGACTTTGAGTACTTTAAAAAAAGCGGCAGTGACACCACAAGCTTTGTCCGAGAGGTCTACAAGACCAGAGTATACAACCATACCGGCTACACCGTTCTCTATTTTGAAGCCAACGGCTTTTTACGCTCACAGATCAGGTTGATGGTAGGGTTTCTGCTCGAGATCAGTGCAGGACGATACACTGCCGATGATCTAAAAGATCAGCTTGCGCATAAGCAACAGTTCAAACTCAAGCCCGCCCCGTATCAAGGACTCTATCTCTGCAATATCAAGTATTGACTGGTTAGAATCTATACTCTAATTTAACCCCGGCATACTCTTTATTATCGATGATATTGTTATATTTAAGAGGTGGCGTATACGCTGCGGACATTGAGACATTTTTTGTGACATTTTTTTCTATCACTTTAATCGAGATATTGTCAATTGACCTTTTTTGAGTCCCGGCTAATGCATGTAAACGTTTTTCATCTTTACTCAGAGGCTTATACCCATTTTCGATACTCTTTGTCGCTTTGGCTGTGACCTCACTAACAGTCTCAATCAATGACACAGCTTCTATTTGTACGATCAATAATAAAATAGTTAATAGTGTTTTCATATATAGGATTGTAACTGTTTTTTAGAAACAGATTGCAAACCATTAGTCATATAGACTAAAGAAAGGTGATAGTATTTGCATTATTGTTTTTTATTTGTTAAAATCGCAACCAAAATACAGATCAGGAAATAAAAATGGCAAAACATCAATTTCAGACCGAAGTCAATCAACTTTTACAACTTATGATCCACTCTCTATACTCAAACAAAGAGATCTTTCTACGTGAACTCGTCTCTAACGGTTCAGACGCAATGGACAAGCTCAACATGCTTGTTCTTACAGACGACGATTACAAAGGTGTCGAGTTTAACCCTCGCATTGACATCTCTATCGACAAAGAGAAGAAGACATTGACGATCAGCGATACCGGTATCGGTATGAACGACGAGGACCTTGTCGCTAACCTTGGTACCATTGCTAAGTCAGGTACAAAAGCGTTTATGGAGAACCTCTCTGGTGACCAGAAAAAAGACTCTCAGCTTATCGGTCAATTCGGTGTCGGTTTCTACGCTTCATTTATGGTTGCAGACAGAGTTGAAGTAACGTCTAAAAAAGCAGGTGAAGAGAAAGCCTATAAGTGGACGTCAGCAGGTGACGGTGAGTATGAGATCCAAGAGGCTGAAAAGGCATCACACGGTACAACGATCGTCCTTCACCTCAAAGATGACGATGCTGAGTTTTTAGAGACGCACCGCATTGAGAGCATTATCCAAAAGTACTCTAACCATATCCCTTTCCCTATCTTTATGGACAAAGAGAACTTCATCCCTGCCGAGACAGATGACG
>JAUWLG010000253.1 GCA_030613795.1 Helicobacteraceae bacterium | reverse complement strand
TAGGGAGTTTGTCGTTTTTAGGGAGTGGACGAGTGAAAGGAAGGTACCCGACAGCCGTCGGGCTGTGACCAAAGGAAATGCCCTCGGGTAAAGCCGTCCACGGGAGGTTTTTCGTTTCATTTTTGCCGAAACTAAAGTGCTAAAGCACAATGCAGGACGGAACTTAAGAGCTAACAGCTCAATGCAGTGTGCCACTTAAAGGGCTAAAGCCCAATGCATGGGAGCAACTAAATTGTGAGTCATGAAATGGTACATCGTGAAATTCCGTATCGTAAAAAAGGATAAGCGCCAACAGTGCAATGCAGGGAGGTACTTAAGTGCCAACAGCACAATACAGGGAGTCACTAAATGACGAATCGTGAAATGCCGAGTCGTAAAGAGTGTCGTCTATAAAGTTCAATATTTAATAGAAATCGAGAGGTTAAAAAAATTAGGGGAAGAAATTGAAAAGACTAAAGAGCTTGTAGATTCCGGGTCAAGCCCGGAATGACGGTGTATGTAGTATAAAAAGGTGTTAAGAGTTACTGAATGCTAGCTTGCTGCTTAACACTTTTAGTGTCAACCCAGATATTTGGAGTTGAACCGCCAGGTGTTAGGAAGATCTTCGCATCTCTATTAACACGAAGTGCTTCATTGAACTTCCCTTGCATTTGGATATGCTCAAGTTGGAGAAGTTTAGGTGTCAAAGACTTAGAGATGAGCTTATTTGCTTTTGCTTTTGCATCGGCTTCAATAGTAATGGCCTGAGCCCTACCGCTTGCTGCAATCTTCACAGCGTTTGCTTGACCTTGCGCTTCGGCAGCACGTTTAAGTGCATCTTGTTTCGCTTTTTGAACCTCTTGTTCGGCTTGTTGAACCTGCTGTTTAGCAAGCTGAACACGTTCGATCTGATCTTTTACCTTTTGTGGCAGAACGATCTCACGTAGCTGAACAGACTGAAGTTGAGCAGGTGTGTTTTTAAGACTTTGGATGCTCTCTCTCATTCCCTTTTCAATTGCTGTGGCAATGGCATTACGCTCTGTAGGAAGCGCTTCCGCCTCATACATACCGACAACATTACGAACAACATCACGGACAACAGGGTTGATGATCTTCTCTTCCCAGCTAAAGCCCCAGTTAGAGATCGTCTGCGCTGCATACTCTGCATTTAGACGGTACTGAACAGTCAGCTCAATGCTTACTGGAAGACCGCGTTTGTCAAGAACAGTGATCGCCGGTTTGACCTCAATACCTTCACCGCCTGCTGCAGTACGCTCAATACGGCTTGCATAGTTGATGATACGTACTTTAGTATCAACAATATAGACCTTTTGGATAACCGGCAGGATGAAGTGCAGACCCGGTAGAAGTGCCTGTGCTTCGTACTTACCATTCGTTGCCAAAATACCGCGTTCACCCTCGGTAATTACCACAAAAGGTTTTGCCAAGACCAAAAGAAGGATGATACCACCGATAAAGTAGATGATCCCCGCTTTTCCGCCACCGAAGTTGAAATCCATCTTTGGTGGTTTTGGGACGTTGAATCCACTGTCAGAGCTGCTTCCGCCGCCGCTTTTCTTTTTTCTAAAATAATCGTTCATATCTGATGCCATCAAGACTCCGTTTTCTAAGTTTTTTTTCTGCATGTTAAACATACGTCAAATAGTGGTTATATTTTGGATTACGTCCAAAGACGATATCAAAATAGGTGCTCTGTATCTTTTCCGTGATCGGTCCGCGTGAACCTTCGCCTACGATGCGACCATCGATATCGCGGACCGGTGTCACTTCCGCTGCTGTTCCCGTAAGGAATGCTTCATCAGCGATATAGAGCTCTTCGCGAGTGATACGGCGACGCAGAACCTCGATGCCCATATCTTCAGCCATCTCGATCACCATCTTTTGCGTGATCGACTCTAACGCATTATCGCTTGGCGGGGTGATCAGTTTACCTTCGCGGACCATGAAAAATGCCGCACCCGTTGCCTCGGCGACATAGCCTTGATCATCAAGAAGAAGACCTTCGTCGTAACCGCACTCGATCGCTTCATATTTTGCCATCTGTGAGTTAAGATAGTTCGCTGTTGCCTTTGCCTTACCCATGCTTGAGGTGTTAGCAGCACGGTTGATAGATGAGATCTTAAGACGGATACCGCGTTTAAGACCCTCTTCACCAAGATATGCTCCCCACTCCCAAGCGGCAAGTACAGTCTCAACAGGGGCCCCTTTATGGTGAACACCCATAACACCATAGCCTAAAAAAGCAAAAGGGCGGATGTAGACATTGTCACCGGTGAATTCGTTTTTGCGAACCAGTTCGATCTGTGCCTGGTTTAGCTCTTCGACAGTGTAAGGGATGTCGATAAGTGTCATTCTTGCTGACTCTAAAAGACGCTTTGTGTGATCATTCAAACGAAAGATCGCATAGCCTTTGTCTGTTTTGTAAGCTTTAGTTCCCTCTATAACACCATTCCCGTAGTGGATTGTGTGAGAGAGAACGTGGGTCTTAGCATCGTCCCAAGGGATGAACTTGCCGTTCATCCAGATAGTTTTAGCTGCATCCATAATGTGCATTCCTAATGTATTTTTATTCTTTTTGTGGTTTGAATTTTAACTAAAATCTGATTAGCTTCTTGTTAACAGTTTGGCTTCAATAGCGATGTGGGAAAGAGGTAATATATGTTCCTTGTCATCCCGTACTTGATACGGGATCCACTGCATCAATGATGCAGATGACAGCAAGACTGTCATAATGGACTCTGAATCAAGTTCAGAGTGACAACTTAGTAAAAAGGAATGTATCAGTACTTCAGCCCAACTTTTTTCAACGCTTTATTGATATTTCGTATCTGTCGGTTTTTATCACGGCACCAGTCCGGTGAGATCAGGCTGCTGTCATCGATGCCTGCTGTCATACGCTGTACGCTGATATTGTCAGGTTTCATCTGTATAGCCTGTACCAAAACATCAAGATAATCCTCTTCACTGATCGGTGTGAATTCACCGCGAGCGTACTCGTTTGCAAGCGCTGTTCTTTTTACAACATAAAGAGAGTGGTACTTCACAGAGTCAATGCCCCACTTATAGGCCTCTTTAGCCGTCTCTAACATCATTTTTTTATCTTCACCCGGCAGGCCGAAGATAAGATGACC
>JAUWLG010000209.1 GCA_030613795.1 Helicobacteraceae bacterium | reverse complement strand
GGACTTCATTTAGTCTATCAATATTCCAAGGAACTATCACTTTGTAGACAGGAATATGTTTTGCCATATCGCTTAAAAGTTGAAAACGGTGAGTTTTTTGAAAACCAAAATTGATAAAACTGCTAAAGTGAAATGCTTTGAACTTATCTATGCCTTTTACTTCTTCGATCTTAACCTTAGCCTCAGGTTCGGCTCTCTCTAACAGGTACACTGCTTTAAGAGATTTTGGTCCTTTTGTCACATTTGTGATCTTATGACCTAAGGACTCTGGTTCACGAAATGGCCGGTGAAATGGGTAGGAAGGGACAACCATGTACTGCCCATTTTCTTTAAAAAGACCCAAGGTGTCATCAGATAACATCGTATGGCCTTGGTTTATGAAGTAGTCCGTCATCGTCGATTTACCGCCAAAAGACTCGGCAGAAAAGAGAATGGGCTTGCCATCGACCTCCACCGCACCGACATGCAAGATATCATAGCGCTCTTCTAGGGTCAATGCGATCGGCAAGATGGTGTGTAAGATCCAAAACTGCAGTAGTTCCGGCGTAAAATCTTGTTGCGGGACATACACTATAGTGTGTTCACCGCAGTGCCAAAAGATGGAAACCACATCTTTAATGTCCATGCCCCATCTGCAGCCTTTCTTACATTCAGCATAAGCTTTTTCGGCACCATATCTTGCTTCACGTCCAGACATTGGGATGAAAGGTGATTGCACGTTAAACGTGTCAAAAGCATCAGATCCATCACTTTGAACAATGGTGAAGTCGTCTTTTGAAGTGTCATAAATGCCGTCGTCCAAAGATGGCTCATCTTGAAAATGGATGTTGAAGTCAAAAGCGATCATGAGCTTTTACTCTGCTAGAGCGTCGCGGATCTCTTGGAGGAGTTGAGTCTGTTTTTTGGACTCGTCTAAACGTTCTCTGTAAGTGAGCATTGTTTCAAGTAGGAGAATAAGAAAAAGACCGAAGAGGACAAAAAGGATGGAGAAAAAGAGTGCCGTACTGACACCCATAAAAAGAAAGATTTTAAAAACGATGTAGGCACCCAGGACGATGAAGGCCCAAGAGATGCCAAGAAGGAAGCTGATGATCTTGTCGAAAACGCTTCTCTTCATAAAAACTAGTTAGTGATCTTCAGCGATAAGAACCGCACCACCAAGGTAAACATATGTAAGCATCATGAAGATGAACGCTTGTAGCAACGCCATGAATGATAGTAGTGCAAACGGGATAAGAGGCATCAACCATGGTGCAAGCATCAGGATTACCATCAAGAACATATCGTCACCCTTAACGTTTCCGAAAAGACGGAAAGAAAGAGAGACAATACGAGAGATGTGAGATACGATCTCGATCGGGAACATCAACCAGTATAACCACCAAACCGGGCCAAGAAAGTGCTTGAAGTAAGTGATAACACCGTTACGACGGATACCTTCGAAGTTATAGTATACAAAGACAACAAGTGCAAGTGCCAATGTAAAGTCAAGGAATGCAGTCGGAGCTTCGAAACCTGGGATAACACCGATGATGTTAGCCGTAGCAACAAAAAGACCGATAGTCGCAACAAGTGGAAGGTAACGACGAGCTTCCTCTTTACCCATAACGTCTGTACCCATATATAGTACACCGCTAAGGTATGCCTCTAAGAAGTTCTGTGTTCCTGTTGGAACAACTTTCTTGTTGCTTGTTGCTAATCTAGCAAGAAGAATAACAATACCAGCTGCAAGCAGCATGTGCGTCATATAGATAAAAGCGTGATCATGGCTGATCAGACCAAAGAATGTAAACAATTCACCCATTCTGTGTCCCTTTAGTACGAAATAGTTCCGCGATTCTACAACTTACTTGATTAAACGTGGCTAAGAGTGCTCTTTTTTGTCAACGAATTATACGAATTTTACAGATAATGTTGAGGAGCGAAGAGCAGTTGTCCACGAACTACACAAATTTTACGAATTATTGAAAAGCGTTTCTCGGTAGATCATACTAACTAATCAGATTTATAGAGCAAAGTAATCTGTCATTCCTGCCTTCGCAGAAAGACAAAAAGAAGATTCGTGAAATTTGTGTAATTCGTGGATAAGCTCTTTTATTGAATGCTAAAGACTTAATCGTCCTGTTTTACGTTTTGCAATCGCGATATCTTCTGCGATCGCCTTTTTCAGACTGTCCAAGTCATCAAACTTTTGATTTGGTCGAATAAAATCAACAAAAGAGAGTCTTAGCTTTTCTACCTCAGTAACTTCACCGTCCAAGATGTGTGTCTCTACAGCAAAAGAGCCGTCTGTTGTCACACGGTGACCGATGAAACTGACAGCGGGGTGGTAGTGTTCTTCGTCATCCAGACGAGCGGTGGTGACGTAGACCCCCTCTTTTGGAAGAAGGAAACCTTTGACATCGATGTTGATCGTTGCAAAGAGCTCTTTTTGACCCAGTCCCTGTCCCTGTACTTTTTCACCTGAAACTGTAAAGTTATACCCTAAAAAACGGTTAGCCCCTTTGATGTCGCCTATCTGGAGTTTGGCACGGATCTTATGTGAGTGGACTGAGTCATCATCGATCTTGACCTCTGCTATCACCTCGACGTCACCGCTGAACAGTTCACGCAGATCATCAAAGTTGTAACAGCGATCTTTGCCAAAATGAAAATCATACCCGACAACGATCTTTTCCAGGTTAGGAAACTCCTCTAGAAGTTTGGCAATAAACCCTTCCGCATCAAGATGACGGATATCGTCGAGTTCATAATAGAAGATCGGCAGATCCGTGTAATGTTCTCTAGACTTTGCAGGCGTCAAGTTGGCATAGCCTGTCTCTATCACCAAAACAGCCCCTGTCTCACCAACCGCTTCAAAAAGCTGTTGATGCCCAATATGCATACCATCAAATCCGCCAATGGCGATCGCTTTAACATTTTTCAAAACAGTAACACTCCTCAATATTTCCTTCTTTGCCACTTAGTGTTGACGGTTCATGATGAACCATCTTCCAACCCAATGCAGCTGTTGCCTCTTCAAACGCTACTCTAGAACGTTCTATCGCCTTTTCATCCACGACGACACCATTACTGTCACGTTTTACATCTTTACCCACTTCAAACTGTGGTTTGAAAAGTAAGATGATCCACTTTTTACTCAAAGCATCAACAGACTCCAAGATGTGGTGCAAAGAGATGAAAGAGACATCACTCGTCACAAGATCAAAACGTCTCTGTCTTGTAAAGTCACGAATGTCCATCTTCTCAAAACTAATGACCCGTTTGTCATCTAGCAGTTTTTGATGCAGTTGACCATGTCCGACATCTACGCAGGTAACTGAGTTTGCACCCTCTTCTAAAAGGACCTGTGTGAAACCACCTGTACTGGCACCGATGTCCAGTGCATCAAGACCTTTTGGACTGAATGGGAGAGAAGGCAAAAAACCTTTGAGCTTATGTGCTCCCCTGGAGACATAGATCATCTCATCTGCTATTTCAACCTTCTCATTAGTGATCTTGAACGCGGGCTTTGTGACTGCTTTGCCATTGACACTGACCTTACGCGACTTTATCAGTGTCTGTGCCTTGGTACGTGAATCTACAAAACCCTCTTCTACCAGATATTGATCTAAACGCATTAAAATTGTACCTCTATATTGACATAAGCGGAACTCAAATCCATCTTATAGTGTTGTGTAACAACACCACTATTATCAACTTGATCTAAAGTAAAAAAAT
>JAUWLG010000308.1 GCA_030613795.1 Helicobacteraceae bacterium | reverse complement strand
CCTCTGTTAAATGAGGCTTCAGTGGCTATAACCTTACCCCCGCTGGCAGCATAGATCCGTGTCCCCTCGTCTGCCGTAAAGTCAACCGCATATTTAGACCGGCCTGTATGTGTGGACTTACCGTTAAAACCTTGTGAGACGATAACTCTTGAGCCTTTTTTAAATGGCAGTGCGTAAAGAAAGCTTGCATCATGGTGCGCGCTTTGTCGACCCATCACCCAACCATATATCCATCGGACTGATGCACGTTTTTTTACATCTTTTACACGAAGGTGCATAATCTCCATTTTGGAGTGTGGGTCAACTTCGACATGATACGGTGAAGGTTTATCAACCAAATAGTTTTTTACATTGTCAAGTTTGACTGAAAGTGTCACAGGATAGGGGTTTTTGTTCTCCGCGATTAATATTGTTTGTCCATTATACTTTTTATACCCCACAAAAAAAGTACGGACCTTACCATCTTTGTCTCGCGATTTTTTAGCTTGATCGTAAGAGAGGACCTTGACATTGGCCTCATAATTCTCCATCTCCATTGCCGCCATCTGACGGTATTTGTCCTCTTCTTCGCTCGCTTTCAAGAGCCTATCGCCCGCTTTAAAGGGGGCTTTTGTTCTACTCTCTTTATAAAAGGAAACCGACTTTTCTACCCATCTGTCACGTTGTAAGATCCTGGGATCAGTCTCTATAAGCAATCTAAAAAGTGCTTGGTTCTCTTTTGAGATAGATTCACGAAGTGCAGTGACGTAATGACCATCAAATTTTTTACTTTTCTTTTCACATTTCCGCAGTTGTCTGAGATAGACTTTCAGATCTGTTTTATCATCCATGTCAAGATAGGAATCTGTCTTTTTCAAACACTCTTCCAACGCTGTTATCTCTGCTGTGTACGGTTTAAAAAAAGTGTTCTCTTTTACCTTATTAGCACTGGTAACATCCTGTTTAATGTCATCATGAAGCTGCCCATATATCTCGGGTTGCCCGTTCAATGTCAAACAGATCATAAAAAGTATCATAAATATAGATTTTATCATGGGCTAATTCTAACCTAAAAAGTGTATAATTCCAGTACTAAAAAAAGGGGCGTTCAGCACCCTGTATGAGGATATATTGATGGCACAAGGTATTTTAGATCTGGTAAAACCGGGCGTATTGAGCGGTGATGATGTTCAAAAAGTTTTTGCAGCTGCTAAAGAGCAAGGCTTTGCACTGCCGGCTGTTAATGTTGTAAGTACAGACTCTATCAACGGTGTCTTGGAAGCGGCTAAAAATGTCAATTCTCCTGTCATTGTCCAGTTCTCAAACGGTGGGGGTTACTACTACGCGGGTAAAGGTCTGAGCAACACTGATGAAAAAGCAGCTATCGCCGGTACGATCTCCGGTGCTATGCATGTTCATATGATGGCAGAGCTGTATGGCATCCCTGTTATCTTACACACAGACCATGCAGCTCGCAAACTACTGCCATGGATCGATGCACTTCTTGATGCAGGTGAAGATTTCTACAAAACTCACGGCAAACCGCTTTTCAGTTCACATATGCTTGATCTTTCTGAAGAGCCTATAGAAGAGAACATTGCGACCTGTGTTGAGTACCTGAAACGTATGGACAAGATCGGTATGACGATCGAGATCGAACTGGGTGTAACCGGCGGTGAAGAGGACGGTGTGGACAACACTGAGATCGACAATGCGCTGCTTTATACGCAACCTGAAGAGGTGGCATACGCATACGAAGAGCTCTCTAAAGTCTCTGAGCGTTTCACTGTTGCTGCTTCATTTGGTAATGTTCACGGTGTGTATAAGCCCGGTAATGTTGTACTGACACCAAGTATCTTAGACAACTCACAAAAATATATCGCAGAAAAGTTCAACACTAACAATGCTAAGCCTGTTGACTTTGTTTTCCACGGTGGCTCAGGTTCTGCACAATCAGAGATCGAAGAGGCACTTAGTTATGGTGTTATCAAGATGAACATCGACACTGACACTCAGTGGGCGACTTGGGAAGGTGTTAAAGATTACTATGAGAAGAACAGAGACTACATGCAAGGCCAGATCGGAAACCCGGATGGTGACGATAAACCAAACAAAAAATATTACGATCCGCGCAAATGGCTTCGCGCCGGACAAGAGACACTGGTCAAACGTGTTGAACTTGCCTTTAGCGACCTTAACGCACTTAACAGAAACTAAGACCTTCTTTCAAACGTTCTCGTCATCTGGCGAGAACCTACCTCCAAAAACATCTACTTATACACCTTTATGCCGATACCTCTCTAACATCGAACTGTTTCCCTTAACACCGCCACTGTGAACATAGAGTAGCTCACCCTCTATACTTTCCAACGCTTCAGACAGGGCTATCAGCATCTTTGGTGCATACAGCAGGTCCATCTCTATACCTTGACCTAATAACTCTTGATAGACCGTTAAATACTCTTTATAAGTCTTGCCAAAACGGTACTTTTTTTGTGTCTCAATAATTGTTAGATTATCTGGTAATCTGCCTAAGTATTGCATCTGCTCAACAAGATACTCTTTTGAACCTATTAGAGGAGTGGTAATGACT
>JAUWLG010000096.1 GCA_030613795.1 Helicobacteraceae bacterium | reverse complement strand
GTCACGAAAAGTGATCCGCGCGGTCGTCGTATTATCTACGATTCGCTCGATAATAAGTACAAACACTTTATTCCGGTTGGACGTCTTGACTATGCAACAGAAGGGCTCCTTCTTTTAACAGATGCTTCTCGTGTTGCTAACTTGTTAATGACCTCTAGTCTTGAGCGTGTCTATAAGGTCAAGATCAAAGGGCCTATCACTGAAGCGATGGAGATGGGGATGCGGCAAGGCCTTGATCTTGATGATGCTTCTGCAGGCGGACATGAACTCAGCAGTGTAACATCAATGCACTTTGCACCATTTTTTGCCTACAAGATCATTAAAAACAAGGGTGATTACTCTAGTTTGAAGATCGCAATCGGTGAAGGTCGTAACCGTGAAGTCCGTCGCTTTTTTGCACACTTTGACGCGGAAGTGGTTGACTTGAAACGTCTTAGTTTTGGTGGGATTGAACTTAACAACCTGCCTACAGGAAAGACACGTTTCTTAGAGCGTAGTGAGTATGTCCACCTACGAGAGTTTTTGGATGCCGAACGTGATGCAGAGAAGTTACAGAAAGTACAGGCACAAGCTAGAGAACTGCAGATCAAAGAGGCTGCTAAAGAGAAAGAGAAGGTAGAGGCTAAGTCTAAAAAAAGAGCAGGTCGTAAAAAGGATTAATGGCTGATCTGACCCACCTATTACGCCCTACTGATTTTGACAGTGTCTTAGGACAAGAGAAGCTCTGTAGTACCAATGCACCTCTGCGGAGGCTCTGTGAAGAGGGTAAACTGGGCCATAGTTTCTTTTACGGTCCTCCCGGCTGTGGCAAGACTACCATTGCCCGTGTCATCGCCAAGGTGATGGACCTCCCTTTTTATGAATTTAATGCCACCTCTCTCAAAGTAGAACAGCTTCGCAAGATCTTTGAGCAATACACCAACGCCTTGCAAAAACCGCTTATCTTTATCGATGAGGTACACCGTCTGGCGAAGAACCAGCAAGAGGTGTTACTGCCGGTTATGGAAAATAACAGTGTGTTAGTCATCGGTGCCTCGACGGAAAACCCTTTTTTCTCACTCACGGCTGCGATGCGTTCACGTTCGCTGCTTTTTGAACTGAAACCTATCTCTATAGAGGCGCTTAACACACTGTTGGATAAGGCCTTAGCATCTGAAAACCTAAGTGTTAAAGAGGATGCAAGAGAGTATCTTTTGCGTTCTTGCGGCGGTGATGCCAGAGGGATGTTAAAACTCTTGGAGTTTGCTTCTGTTTTAGAGACAAACATCAGTTTGGAGATGCTGCACTCTCTTCGCCCCAATGCCCAAAGCGGCGGCAGCTCAGAAGCCGGTGTGCATTACGACCTCGCTTCTGCCATGATCAAGTCGATTCGCGGTTCTGACCCTGATGCAGCGATCTACTATCTGGCACGTCTGATCGAAGGTGGGGAACCGCCAGAGTTCATAGCCAGACGTTTGGTGATCCTGGCCAGTGAAGATGTCGGCAATGCCAACCCGCAAGCCCTGACACTTTGTACCTCTACAATGACCTCGGTCAAGATGATCGGTTACCCTGAATCACGGATTATCTTGGCGCAAGCGGTGATCTATCTCTGTGCATCTCCGAAGTCTAACTCTGCTTATATGGCGATCAATGCAGCACAGCAGGCAGTACGTTCGGGCACACTGATAGATATTCCTAAAAATATTCAACAGCAAAATGAGGGCTATCTCTATCCGCATGACTTTGGCGGTTGGGTAGAGCAGGACTATTTAACACAGCCACTGCATTTTGTCGACTTTAAAGCAATAGGTTATGAAAAAAAGATGGGAGAGTGGTTAGAGATGATTCGCGATACAAATGGTTCGTTATCGAACTAAGCAAGTTTGTCTATAAAGATCGTAAATCCTTTTTTACGGTGTAACCACGCTTTTTGATATGACGTTCAATGTTTTGAATACGTTTTTCTATGTCTGGATGAGAACTGTAAAGCGAAAAAGAGTCATTTTCCGGCAGGTGTGCAAAGAAGTCCGTTGCACCGCTGACATGACCGTAATAACAGTGCATCAACTCAACAGCGTAAATATCTGCTTCACTCTCTTGAGTTTGTGAAAAATGGCTTTCACTGAGTGCCATAGCATTTTTTAAAATGTCAGAAATATCGGAAAATCCTAACATGTTGCCAATAATCATGGTAGTAAATGTGCGTCCGATTCCTTCAAGGTGATCTCTGTTTTTATAGTGACCTATCTCATGGGCTAAAACAAAAAAGAGCTCATTTTCAGAATGGACATTTTTCAGTAATCCGCGATTGAAAATGATCGTTCCGCCTGGAAGCGCAAAAGCGTTGACTGTTTCATCTTCTACAATATTGACAACAAAGTTGTAAGGGCTTTGTCGACATATTTCTGATTCGTTAAGAAGGGTTCTAAGTGTTAACAGCTCTGCTGAAGGGGCTTCTGTATTGTTGTGTTCCGACTGCAAAAAAGAGAAAAGTCTTATTTCACGTTCGGTGGAGATACTCTTAACACCGTACTCAATAGCAATGCCAAAGGAGACGTAGAGGAGAGTAATGCCGATAAACAGTCCGCCCAACATCCATAACAGGTCAAACAGCGGGGACTGTTTTGATACGTTTACCGTATCGTCCGGAAGAGATGTGTTGAATTTCAATATGTTAGGGCTGTCCCGTAAGCAAAGACTTCAACACTTCCAATACTGCCTTTTTGATCGTTTTTAGAGATAGATGAGGTCTCTAAACGCAGGTTAATGATCTCATCAGCACCTTCTGCGTTTTCTTTCATACGTAAAACAGCTTCTCGACGAGCACGGTCAATTAAACTCTCGTATGAGGTTATGTTGCCGCCAAAAATATTTCTCAGTGCGGCCATCAGTCGTTTAAAATAATCAATAGAGATGACAACACTGCCATTGACTAAACGGCTCTCTTTAACACGCTCCGGATGCAGAGGCTTTTTGAGCATTATAGTCGGTAGCGAGGCATATTTGATTTCACGTTCGCGAATAGATCGGTAGTGCCTTTTCTCAAGATAAGAACCGACAAAGTAGCCCAATGCTATCAGGGTCAAAAAAACGATTAAATCAATCATTATTGCACACTTACAGCTGTTCCGTAGACATAAAGTTCAGCCGCACCGGCCGCAACGGACGAGGTAGAAAAACGAACATTGACAATAGCATTTGCCCCTAAGGATTTTGCTTGTTCTGTCATTCTTTCCATGGCCTCTTCTCTTGACTCTGCCAAGAGTTCCGTATACCCTTTAAGCTCACCGCCGAAAACATTTTTAAAACCGGCCATGATATCTCTACCAACATGTTTAGCACGAACCGTTGAGCCTGAGACAACTCCAAAATGTTCTACAATCGTTTTTCCTGGGATAGACTCTATATTTGTAATATTCACGGTATTCCTTTAACAAAATAATTTACAGGAATGATATTATCATATAAACAAAATAAAATACATTAAAATATTATGAAATTTACTTAGAAGACTATCCAAGCTAAAAAATAGAAATTTTGACATTTCTCATTTGCCATGAATCTTCCTTAAGGGCACTTCTAAAAACCAAATTCAGTCTCAGCGGTGCCCATATGTTATTTTTGTTATAATTTAAATAATCTATAATAAAGGGCGCATCTCTTCTTGCATCTGAGACCGAATTGGGTTTTTAGAAGTGTCCTAAAGCGAGTAGTATTATGAAAAAACTATCGATTATCTTCTTTTTTAGCCTGGCTCTCTTTGCCAATGACGGTGTCCACAAATTTGCAAAAAGCGAAGATTGTAAAGCCTGCCATACGCAGATCTATGATGAATTTTACGGTTCGATGCATGCTAACTCTACGCCGCAAAAAGATGTTATTCATAATGCTGTCTGGGCAAATCATCCTCAACATAAAAAACAGGAACGTTACGGTTGCGGCAAGTGTCACATCCCGGGTGCTGACAACCTGGATAAGATGATGACCAAGGGGCAGAAGGCTTTGCCTGAAATGGCAAATGAGACGCATCAAGAGGGTATCAGCTGTGCCTATTGTCACCGCATAGAATCCATCAAACTGCATAGAAAATCCAACATTAACATCATCTCTAAAGAGGAAAAAAAGTATTTTGGTACGCTCAAAGAGCATGTAGAATCCCCTTATCACGGTATTATCACTGAGGGCAATGAACATATGCAAAACGGGAATGTCTGTATAGGCTGTCATTCGCACAAAAAGAACAAATGGGGTCTTAATGTCTGCTCGACCAACATCGACAATGAGCTTGACGGTGCCAATTGTGTTAGTTGTCATATGCCAAAGGTCGAGGGGAGTGTCTCTGCCTTCAAAGATACCAAAAAACACGCCTTTCATGGTTTTGCCGGAACGCATTTCCACTCTGATATGTTGGAGAAGTATGTCGACATCTCAATGCTGCGAAATATTGACAACTTTATTATCAACATCGACAATCGTACTTCTCACGCACTGCTGCTTCATCCGCTTCGTCTGGCTGTTTTAAAAGTTAACGTAACAAGAGAAGGCAAGGCAACAGCACTGAAAGATGAGACTTTTGTACGTGTTATTGGCAAAAATGGCAAACCGGCTATGCCGTGGGCAGCAGATAAAACACTTAAAGACACGATGATCCAAGCGAATGAAAAAAGAAGCGTAAAATATGACTTTAACTTACAAAAAGGTGATAACGTTGATGTTGTCTTGGGATACTATTTGGTCAATCCTAAGGCACTGAAATCTTTGAACCTAGAAGATGAGAAAGTTGCAACTGAATTCCATGTGTTTAAAAAGATGAAATTCAAGTTTTAAAAACTTTATAGGTTATTGAACACTACTCTTACGACAGTATATAGCTGCTGCTACTGCTCCCTCCTTCTATAGCTGAGTGCCTCAAGCAGATGACTTTTTGAGATGTTTGAAGCCTTGTCAAGGTCGGCAATAGTGCGGGCCACCTTTTGGATCTTTTTAATACTGCGAAATGAGAGCTGATAGCGAATAATGGCTTGGTCTAGAATGGCTTTTGCCTCGCTCTCTAATAGACAATATCTGTCGATGTCACTATCTTCAAGCTGACCGTTGAGACAGTGCTGCCCTCGCGATATTTGACGTTTATGGGCATACAGGACCTGTCTGTGCAGGGCTTCTGAGCTGAAAGAGGATTTGTCATCCGGATTGATGTTTTGCATCTGGACATAGAGGTCTATTCGGTCTAAAAAAGGGTCTGACAAGCGGTTTTTGTATCGCTGTATCTCACGCTCTGAACAGCGACAGTCTTGTGTAGTACTTAAAAGATTTCCACAAGGGCAGGGGTTCATGGCCGCTACAAACAGAAATGAGGTAGGGTATTCGACCTTGGTGTTGACTCTTGAAATCCGGATCTTTTTGTCTTCGAGAGGCTCACGAAGCGCTTCTAAAACTACTTTTTGGAAGTGTGGAAGCTCATCAAAAAATAGAATTCCATTGTGCGCCAAACCAATTTCGCCTATCTGTGCTTTGTGGCTGCCGCCTCCAAAGACGGAAGCCGGTGTCGAGGTGTGATGAGGTGACCTAAATGGACGAAGTGGGCTAAAGTGAGGTTCAACACCGTCTAGGGAGTCAAGTTTGGCAATGTCAAGCAGCTCGTCTGAGGTGACGGGCGGCAAGATGTAGTGCAGGCGTTTAGCGATCATCGACTTACCGCACCCTGGGCTTCCTTCTAAAAGCAGATTGTGCAGACCGCTTGCACTGACCAAGGCGGCACGTTTAGCATTCTCCTGTCCCTTGATGTCAACAAAATCTATAGGGTAATGTTTCTGAAAATAGTAGGTTTCCTTTTCGATCTTGTAGTTTGGATG
>JAUWLG010000040.1 GCA_030613795.1 Helicobacteraceae bacterium | reverse complement strand
GATCTCACCCAAGGCGCTGTCAAATCCATGCGTGGCAGCATAATGTTGAGACGGAAAAGCTTTCAGGTTAGCCAAGACCTGCACACTAAAGGCCTCATTCATCTCGATAAGATCAATATCGTTAAGTGTTAGACTCATTGCTTTAAAGAGTTTGGCGGTCGCGTAATACGGCCCCATCCCCATCCGTTTCGGTTCAAGCCCCGCATAGGCAAAGCCGCTTAGGTAACCCAATGGCTCAAGACCGCGTTCTTTAGCTTCGCTTTCACTCATCAAGGTCAGTGCAGCCGCCGCATCAGAGATCTGAGATGAGTTGCCCGCGGTGACCGTACCGTTTTTAGGATCGAAAAACGGGTGAAGTTTACCGAGAGCCTCTAACGACTGTTTCGCACGAATACCGTCATCATCCTGCATCACTTTGCCGCGAGAGAGATCATAGATGATAGGTACGATCTCCTCCGCAAAAACACCCCGCTCTTGAGCAGAAGCAGCTTTTAGATGACTACTGAGTGCAAACCTGTCCTGCTCTTCTCGACCAATACCAAAGTCCTGGGCTAAGACTTCTGCGGTTGATCCCATCATCAGACCGCTAACCGGGTCACGCAGTCCCTGCATAAGACCGATGATAGGTTTTAGAAAAGAGGGACGAAAGTGTTGAATTGTCTGCAGTTTTTGTTGGATGGTTCTTGCTCTTGTCAAGGTCTCTAGGAAGTTTTTCATCTGCGTACCAAAAAGAAGCGGTATATTACTCATCGACTCGACACCGCCGCATAGATAGACTTTTCCGCTGCCGGCCAAGATCTTTTCACTGGCCGAAGTGACCGCTTCCATCCCTGACGCACAGTTTCGGTGCACCGTAGAGGCGATTGTGCTGTCACTAAATCCCGCTTTGAGTGCAATAACACGCGAGACGTTGGCAGCATGAGTGGGTTGAGCAACATTACCAATGATCACTTCATCATAATCATCATAATCCAATCCTGATCTAAGGACTGCTTCCTGAACCACACGCGCACCAAGTGTCTCAGCCTGAAGGTCTTTAAATTTACCGCCGGCTTTGGCGATAGGAGAGCGTACGCCCTCTATAATTGCCATTCTCTCTCTCATCTTACACCTCCCTGAAGCATCTGATAATTGAGCCTATTCCCATCGTACTCTTTTTTGAATGTTTTATCAGTGTTGCTCATCACATATACCTTGTCATCTTACTTCCCGCATGTAGATCGCTTCGATCTCTTTCTTGTACTTCTCCATCACGTTTCACAAACTCGTCGCTTGAGATGCTCTCCCTCTTGTCACTGTTTCTGTAATTAAGATAAGATTCTGATTTAACATTTTGTTGTATGTGTTCAAAGAGTTCCGGAAGTGTAGTGAAGCTGTACACGCTAACCCCTTTCAAGCATTTACATAACTATTGAAACATGATTTAACTTTTTTGATCGTTAACACATTTATTAACTTTTTTCTATAAGAATTATTTATGGACAATGGAGAGTCGTTACATTATGAATACACCGAACATCTATGCTGTTATCATCGGTTCAGAGATCTTAAACGGCCGAAGAGTCGATAAACATTTTAACTTTTTACAGAGCGTACTTGCGACACGAGGCTATACTCTCTTTTGTGTCGAGATTATCAAAGATGATGAGGCATTGATCAGAAGCAGTTTTGAACGTGTAAAGGCTGATGAAAACAGTATGCTTTTCTGTTTTGGCGGGATCGGTTCGACTCCAGACGATCTTACACGCGCTGTCGCGGCTGAAGTCTTTACTTCAGAGCCCTTAGTCCGTCATGAGCAGTTTGAGAAAGATATTATTGCGCGTTTTGGCGAAGGGGCTTTTCCCAACCGTATCCATATGTCGGATCTGCCTGCAGGTTCGTCTCTTCTGAAAAACCCCGTGAACAACATGTCCGGTTTTTATCTTGAAGAGCGCTATTTCTTTACACCGGGATTTCCTGAGATGGCGCATGCCATGGTCGAAGAAGCAATAGAGCGATTTTTACCGCAGAATAGACCTCTTTACCGTAAAACAGTTCTCGCACGCTGCAGCGAGGAGAGACTGATCTCAATCATGAAACGCATGCCAAATGAGATCGAGTGCTCATCACTACCCATGTTTGTCAATGAAAAGGCGAATGTAGAGATGTCTGTTGCATCATATGACGAGAAGATGACTCTGAAGTACTTTGCAATGTTCGTAGACTTCTTAGAGGCGAACAACATCGATTATGAGATAAAAGCGTTATGAGTACCACCCTCTTTCCGCTTGCCTTTATCGGTGTGATGTACTTGATGAACGCCTACATCTATAGACGACTTATTAAACGTCTTCATTTTAATATTCAAAATATCAGCTTTATCTTTTTGACTGCTATGTTTGTTCTGGAGATATTTTTTGTCATTCAGACGATCTTTCACCCTATTGTAGAATCACCCACGCTCTATTACACCCTCAGTCTTGCTGTGGCTGTGACCGTTTCTCTCTTTTTTATTACCCTGCTCTATGACCTTGTCCACACAACAGCACAACAGATCCCTTTTGATCAAGGTCGCAGACGTTTTATGAAGATCACATTTGACGTGACGATGTTGATCTTGGCCTTTTCGTATATTGTTAAGGGAGTTATTGGCGGCATTAAAAGACCGGAGCTTAACAAGGTGGATGTCTATATTAAAGATCTTGGCTTTGATGAATTGACAATAGTACAGCTCACTGATGTTCATGTTGGTCATACCATTGGCAAAGAGTTTGTGACAGAGTGTGTTGAGCGAATTAACGCCCTTAAACCTGACATCGTTGTCATCACGGGCGACCTTGTAGACAGAAAGATAGAGCACGTCAAAGATGACCTCTCACCGCTCAAAGAGCTTCAGACAAGATTTGGTACATACTTTGTCTTAGGCAACCATGAGTACTATCATGGTGCTGAAGATGTCGCTAATTACATGCCTGAGTTAAATGTAAAAGCACTTTTAAATGAGAGTGTCATTATTAGAGATGGCGATAAGGCTCTGAACCTTGTAGGCATAAACGATCTGCAATCTATCAGTTTTAAGACACTTCCTATCGATACCTACAGCGCGTTTGTAGATGTTGACAAAACAGCACCAACTATCTTGCTTTCGCACCAGCCAAAAAGTATTGAGCTTGTAAAAGACAAAGTGTATGATCTGATGCTTAGCGGTCATACCCACGGCGGACAGATCTTTCCGTTTGGTTTTTTGGTCATGCTCCAACAGCCTTTTTTAGCTGGACTTCATGCAGTCAGCGCCACAAAACAGATCTTTGTTAGCCGGGGGACCGGCTACTGGGGACCACCGGTACGTGTTTTTGCACCGAGTGAGATCTCAGTTTTGACATTAAAACCGTTGACGACAATATAATCCAACCCACTATCATGCACAAATCTCTATAAAATGCCTTAAACATGGCACTTCGCCATTAAAAATCCTTGAAAAAACATATACATTACTATATAATAAACTATATATTTAATGAGGATGAAGTTTGAAGCCAAAAGATGAAGTGACACGCTCTCTCGTGATCGATAGAAAGACATGGGATGAAGCGATGAAATACTCACGCAAGCGATACAAAATGAGTCTTTCAAAAGTGACAGAGAAGCTTCTACAGGATTGGTTGGCTAAAGAGCGGCGAAAACCGCTTGAAAATGAAAATCAGAAGCAGTTTTTCTAGGTGAGTTACATTTTCTGGAGTACAGAAAACAATAATGGTGTCTCTAAAATAATTGGAAATATAAAATGAAATATGTTAATTCATATAAACAGTTCACTTGATCTAGTGACATTTTCTTTAACCACATTGCCCCAAGATTGAAAGAGAAAAATTCCTTATTGATATCATCCACGATAAGAACGTATATGAGTGTTGTATTGCACTGAATTCACCCTGCTACTTTTCAACAGCCAATCTAAAACACAAAACTGCCGACAATATGCTCAACGGTGTAAATATCATCGTCTCAAAAGAGCTGTTGGATAACAGGTTTCCTATAGAATTGAAGGTAAACATGACTGTAAAGATCCACAAGAAGATCGTTATTGTCAACGGGGAAATTTTAACATTAATGTAGGACCCTTTTATGGCAATGATCGACAGTATAACAAGGTTGACAACGGCTGAAAACAGTTCATACTTGTACATTTGGGACTTCTCTTCAAGATGACCTCCCCAAACAGTACTGTAAGGTATTAATTCAGTGACTATTGCCAGATGATAAAGCAAAGTAAATATCAATAGTAAAATCAACGTGTTGATCGCGAATTTAAAACCTATTATCTTAATCACACTCTTTTCCTTTTGTGTCGAAGAACTTTACCTGTTCCTATGAAGACAACAGCAACAGAGAGCAGCAGCTATCAGACCAATTCAAAGTGATTGCTCATCGGCTTATCGTCTTCTATATATGCTCTTCTGTTCTGTATCTGATCTCTGTCGACACTCGAGAGTGCCAAAATAATATCTGCCAGTATCGATTTTTGATACCTGTGAGAGCTGTGCACCGAAACTTGTTCACCTGCTCTATCTATATATCCGGACAGGGATTCATGGTTGGCATATTTTTTTGCATCGACTACGACCACATTGCCGGGAAGATTGCTGTAGTTGTATGCACCGTGTCTTCCAAGTCTGTTGCCGCCGAATCTTTTTATGCTCGATGCTTTTAGTGCCCTGTCGTGTTTGGAGTAATAGACATGCACTCGTCTGGAAAAGTCAGCAATATACTTTCCTTTTCCATCCAGCTCTATATCTTTCGAGGAGAGGTCAGGTGCTATCATAACGGTCTCATCAAAGAGCATTCTTCCCTGCGGTGTTCCCAGATAATCAGAAAGATACTCCATCCCTTTTCGCAGCAGATAATTTCCCATGGAGTGCGCAACGCAGAATGTTGTTGAGAAACAGTTTTGTTCGTTCTTTGTAACTAAGGTGTTAATGTCGAGCAGAAAGCGTGTAAATGCGCCGACAGAGTCTCTGACCTCTTCTCTATCCGATAGATAGTAGGGTGTCTTGCCTGATGAAGGCCATGAAAAACCGATGATGACCGGAGGGTAACCCTGCAGCTCTTCGAGGCTTTTTTCCAAGTCATATATCTCGTCAATGCTCTCTTGATAGTTATTGTTGAAACCGTGAATGTAGATACCGACTTTCGGTGTGGTTCCTTCATCACGCTTCAGTCTCTCAAGTTCACTGAGCAGTGCGACCTCAAAGCCCTTTTGCCCGCTCTTTTCAAACTTGTCACTACCACGCTCTTTTTTATTATAGTCGTACTGATACTCAAACTTTCTATTTGGTTTCTCTTCATCCCCATATACCCCGTTGACAACTCTTCTATTGGTAACCATAAACAGCATGATGCACTCCTTCGACATTAGTTGTGATACTTATAGAACATTATATGCCTTGTACTCTTAAAGATGTATCACTAAAGATGTTGAACACCATGTTCTAGTGTTATATAGAAAAGGCATATCTTAAAATATAATGCAGATATTGTAGTGTATATGAGGTATGTATTTTATCTCTTGAAAATGTGTATTGAGCACAGTTCACATTTTAAATATCGTTGTACAACCCTCAGCGCAGCTACGGCAATGCTGAGCTACACAGGGATTTAAGAGATGCCTTAGGCAAATTTCTAGATTTAAAATACTAATTGTGCTATGATTTTCTCAGAGAATTTATAGGTTCGTATCTTACGTACCTTTCTTCAATAAAAGGAAATGATATGAGTGATGTAGACGATAATCAAAATGAGCATAATAGAGAAGGTTCATTTTGGGAAAATGGAAGATCTATAGGTGATCTTCCCGCCTCCAGTCAGAACATGCAGCAAGAACGAAAAGATATCATTAAGTTTGCACTTGGATTTGATATCAAAGATATTCGTACATATGGAGGCTATAAAGGGGATCTCTTGGTCGAGATAACAGCAACAGATCTGGATGTCCTTCGAAAGATTAAAGGTTGGGCAGAAAATATGGGTATGGGTACTGTCATCAAAGAAAATCCGATGACAATGGTCCATGAACTTTTTTGTATTACACCGGATGAGGATGTATATGGGTTAAGTGAAGAGAAGGATGAAAAAGTCTTCTATTGAATTCTAAAGGTCGTTGAGACCTCTTCATCATCGATCTCTACTTCAACTCTCCATACCCCTTTAACGCGTCCATTTTTGTTTCTCATGTCAAAGATACTGGCATGATTAGCCGGCAAGACCATCTCGCGTTCACGGTCATCTTTCCCGTTGGGTGATTTCCACTCAAATTCGACTTCACGGTCTTCATTAACGCGTTTGGTCATCAATTTACAAGTGATTTTGTCACCTTCATCCAGACAGATCAATGCTTCATCTTTATCAGCACTCTTTTTAACATCTTGCCCGACATTGATCACTTTATTACTCTTTTTGTCAGTGCTATCATCTTGAGAGCAGCCCCAAAATAGTGCTGCAAGGATAAAGATTGAAAGATAATTTCTCATGACAGCTCCTCTAAAAGCTTGATCATACTTGTTTTGCGCATTTTTTTGGCAAAGTCTAAGGCAGTCATACCTTTTCTTTCTACAGCATTAAGGTCTGCACCAGCTTCTAGCAGTATTCTGAAAATATCGTATCGTCCATAACAGACAGCCGCCATTAGTGGTGTAAAGCCACTTTTTCGTGTGACATCATTAATATCTTTACCTTTTTCTAAAAGGAGATTGATCACATACAGATTGTTATAAGTAACAGCAAAATCAAAAATGCTCACACCTTCATCGTCATGGTAAAACAGATCGGCACCGCTGTCGATGAGCAGCTCCAGCATGTCCTGATCAACACGGGACTTCAGGGCATAAGCAAGTACAGACTCGCCTGCTTCTGTTCGGGCATTGAGGTTTGCACCCCCTTTGATCAGTTTTTTCGCTGCTAAATAATCATTATTTTGTAAAATTGAGAGCCATTTTGTCATAGTTGTTCCGCTTATAAGGTCTGTAGTAAAGAAAGTATATCCAAGATGTCTAAGACAAAGTGAATGAAGAAGGCAGATTAAATATATTTGAGGTTACTTTAAGCCCACGATTTGTTGGCGTTTCCTAATCTTAGTAATGGTAAGATTTCGAAACTAAACTTTGGGCATTACTCGTCCATTAAATCATAACTAAAGAGAGAATCAATGGAAACTATTCAAACTGCTGATGCATTTAAAGCACTGATCGAAAACATCAAATCTAAAGATGGGTATAGAGACCCTCTGGCATTTGGTATCTGTCGTGTAGACCTTGGCCAACAAAACGGTGACAAGGTTCTTCAGGCAACCTACCCTGTTGTTAACTGGAATGAGAACTTTGGTTCTGCTGCTATCTTCATCGAAGCACTTAGCGAGCAAGGTGTTGCTGTTGACTTTAATGAGAGCGAAGTTGTTTGTAATGTAAATGTTGCATTTTTAGAGTCATGTCTTAATGCGTTCACACCATACTCTGACGAAGCGTTTGGCGATGCACACAAAAACATTCAAGTGATCTCTGCGCTTTACGGTCAACTTAAGGCAGAAGGTGCACGTGAGGGTGAGTTCCGTATCGTATTTATCTTCGATGATGCAGCATGTATCAGTGTTGAAGCAACATACCTTAAACTCTACGCACTTTCTCTTGCAAAAGTAGAACTGCGCAGCCTTAACCTTAACGGTGCATTTGGTGCACTTCCAAATGTTGCATGGTCTGACGGTCAGCCGATCGAACTAGACTGGTTACGCGAAAATGAGATCGAACTTAAATTCGCTAATGCGTACCCACACGTTGACTTTGTAGACAAATTCCCACGTTTCCTACAACACATCATCCCTGCAGACAACACACGTATCCTAGAGACATCTAAAGTACGTTTTGGTGCTCAGCTTCACGCCGGTACAACAGTAATGCCTGGTGCTTCTTACATTAACTTCAATGCCGGTACTACAGGTGTTTGTATGGTTGAAGGTCGTATCTCTAGCTCTGCTATCGTTGGTGACGGTTCTGACGTTGGTGGTGGTGCTTCTATTCTTGGTGTTCTTAGCGGTACTGACGGTAACCCTATCTCTGTTGGTAAAAACTCTCTTCTTGGTGCCAACTCTGTTTGTGGTATCCCTCTTGGTGATGCATGTATCATCGATGCAGGTATCGCGATCTTGGAAGGTACTAAAGTTGGGATCTATCCTGAGCAACTTGTTAAACTTCAAGAGGCTAACTCAGGTGTTAAGATGGAAGGTGAAGTCTTCAAAGGTAAAGATCTGGCAGGTCTTAACGGTCTTCACTTCCGTCAGAACTCAATGACAGGTGAGATCACAGCTTCTCGTTCAACTCGTGAGATCAAGCTAAATGTTGACCTACACTAACTGCTAAAGTGAGACTAAGGTCTCACTCTCTTTTCAACCCTCTTCAAATACTAAAATAAATCGACTCGTCTCTTCTGCTGTTAATTGTAGACCACTTCCAGAAAAAAGATCACCATCATTCAATGTTACAGTATCACTTTTTAAACTGCCTATTATCACGTAAGCCTCATAGGCACCATCTTGTACAAATGTTTCGCCCTCTTTAAGATCAATGATCTCCATAATGGTCTTGCTGGCAAATGTAGAACCATCATGACCACCATAGACACGTGTTCTTGTTTTATCAGAATGTTTATAAAGTCTGTAGCCTGCCTTTTCACCCCTAGTCTCGGGTTGAAACCAGACTTGAATCATTCTGTTTGTTGTGTCGTAAGGATTGATCTCATTATGAGTAAAACCTTCCCCTCCAGCGCGTTGGACCTGGACGTCACCTGCATGAAGAGCGCCACCATGCTCGAGTGAACCTTCATGTTGAATGTTGCCCTCTACCATCACAGATATGACATCAACCTCTTTATGCGGATGCATACGTGTCTTTCCATAAGGGTTAAAACGTGCATCCGCCATATAGATCATTGCGCCAAGACCATCAGATGTCATCGGATCTTTGTAAGAGCCAAACACTCTTGGGTCATTAACAAGTCTATGCTCTCTAAGTCCGGCAAAGCCTCCGTGGTGAAGGTCATCTCTGTGTAATATATTATCAATCATTATTGATCCTTTTACAGATACATGATAATGCACATCGTATATTTATGTCAAGACTTTATCA
>JAUWLG010000012.1 GCA_030613795.1 Helicobacteraceae bacterium | reverse complement strand
ACCAGTGGAAACTACCGTCGTTATATAGAGAGTACAAAAAACAACCATCTCATAGATCCTAAACAGCAACAGTCGCAACAAAACTTTGCTTCGATCACGCTCTTCTCACATGGTACAAATAGCGATATTGATGCTTATGCTACGGCGGCATCTGTCATGACGGTAGAGAAGGCGATCGTCTTTTTGAAGGGTCTGGACATTGGTTACATCTTAATGACCAATAGCGCTCAAAGGTTTGTAAGTGACAATCTGACAAGGTTTGTAGAGCGACCTTAAAGGCACCCTTAAACATCTCTATTGCATTTGGATACAAAGACCATTTCCAAGCTTTTTAATATAAGATTGTTTTATCTAGACAATCCAAAAGAGGAGGTGTGAGATGTCCAAGTATATCATTCACCGCGATATCCCGGGTGTTGGATCTTTTAGTCCTGAAGAGTATCGTGCGGCAGCAAATAAGTCTAATGAAGTGATAGCCGAGATGACCGCTGAACATAAAAACATTCAGTGGGTTCACTCCTATGCTACGGAAGATATAATGTTTTGCATCTATATCGTTGACAATGAAGCACTTATCTATGAACACAGTCAACGTAGCGGGTTTCCTGCTAACATAGTGACAAAGATCAATACGGTTGTTGATCCTGTAACTGCTGAAGGCTAGTACGCTTCGAGGTTTTGTATGAAAGAATTTGACCCTGTAAAATACAGAGAGATGGTCCGTGACTACCAAGAACGTGATGATCCGACCGGATGGTTTGACGGCATCTACAGCAGTGCCGAAGGTGATCATAACGCCGTCTTCTGGGCTGATCTAGCGCCGAACCCATACTTGGTTGATTGGTTGGAAGAACATCCTGCAATAGGTTCCAAGAAAAAGGCGATCGCTATTGGGTGTGGAGTTGGCGATGATGCAGAAGCGATGGCAACATATGGCTATGAAGTAACTGCCTTTGATATTGCGTCAAGTGCAATAGCTCTGTGCCAAAATCGATACAAAGATACAAATGTCGATTATCTTGTCGCTGACCTATTTAACTACCCTGAAGAGTGGTTTCTGGGTTTTGACCTGGTCTATGAGTGCAACACCATTCAAGTACTTCCCGGAAAATACCGTATACAAGCACGCGATGCCATGGTTAGCCTCTTGGCAGGCCAAGGTGATCTGCTTGTCTCGTGCCGTTCACGCTTGACTGGCGAGCAGGAAGATGACATCCCTTTACCGCTCGATCGTCAAGAGATTGACGGTTTTATACGTGCCGGTCTTACCGAAAAAAGTTTTTTGGCATATGACGATGACCAAGACCCGTCCGTACCCCATTATTGGTCTTGGTATAAAAGAGAATCGTAATAACTTTAGTATGAATATCACTTTTTTTCTATTATAATGGAGAAAACAGAGGAGTGAGTCATGAAGTTGTTTATAGCACTTATTGCGTTAGGTTCATTGTTGTTTGCAGGTGGTTTCACATTAGAGAGTAATACTCTTGAAGGTCAGTTGACAAAAGCTGAAGAGTTTGACGGTTTTGGGTGTAAAGGGAAAAATATGTCCCCTGAACTCCATTGGAAAAATCCGCCTAAAGGCACTAAGAGTTTTGCTATTACCGTGTATGACCCTGATGCACCGACAGGTAGTGGCTGGTGGCACTGGCTGGTTGTCAACATTCCGGCAGATGTTACTAAGATCGCTTCAAATGCATCGTCTACCCATACACTACCAAAGGGTGCTGTTGAGACGATGACAGATTATAGTTTCAGTGGATTTGGCGGCGCCTGTCCTCCTAATGGTGACGGTGCACACGCGTATATATTTACTGTTTATGCATTAAATACTGAGAAGTTAGATGTGAATGCGCAGAGCAACAGCGCACTTGTCGGTTATCAGATCAATGCCCATACGATTCAAAAAGCGACGATCGTCTCATATTATCAACGAGACTAAAAGAGATTCTTATAACAAGACTAAGAGGAAATAAACGATGAAAGATACAAAACGCTCTTTTGCTTTTTGGATCATAACCGGTTTTTTGTTTATATCCTTGATATTGTTGCTTATGGGTCAGACTATGGCTATCGTAAATTATGATTTGGCTGTGGAGCTTGGGCTGCAAGAAGATGTAAAAGAAGTTGGCGAGTTTGGTGTTCAAGTGAATCGCGCTTTTGGTGCAGGTGATACCGTTATCTATATTCCATTGGTCATTATCTCAATTATAGGCCTTGTTTTAAAGAAACGATGGTCACTGTTGACAACGGCAGCGGTAATGGGTGTGTCAGCTTATTGGGCCACAACGATTCTATTTATGTTGTTCTATCTTCAAGGTGTCCAGGACTACTCTCTGGAACCTGGGCTCGAATATTGGTTGTTTTTGGCTGCATTTATCATCTATGGTGTCTGTGGGTTGTTATATCTTGTATTCCAAGGGGAAAGGTTATTGGAAAAATAGTATATGGATGACCTGCTCAGCTAATCTTCTAACTTTTTGCATCTCTTTGTTAAAGTCATGGATAGACGGATATACGTAGAAACTGTTAGTAGCTTAAGTGCATCTAACGAAGCAAGAGAGAATCTCTCTTATCGTCCTGCGGAAGGTGAAAAGAAGTGTATGATTTTCACCTCTGAGAATGTATAGGGTTATTAGAGGTGCCCTTTATTAAGAAGCGTCTCTCACATTAACAGCGAAGTTGCTTCGTACACCTTTTTGTAATTCGTAGGCTACGTGCATGCCATTTTCAAGTTTATACTCATCACAATTAACAGCACTTACAAATATGCTTCTTCCACCAATATCTGGCTTAATTCTACCAAAACAGCTCATTTTGGTTAGATTTTTTACGTTTATCACTGTACCTGTATGTGTCATGTTATTTCCTTTTTTTCTTAAAGTAGAAAATTCTACCATAAAAATATAGTAAATTATGTCAAAAGTTGTCATTTTCTCATTTTTCCTCTTCTTAGAGGCAGTTAGAAGTAGTAAACTAATAGAAATCCCATGTTGTCATTTCATTGGTTTCTTTTTCCTGCTAGGACTGCATTAGAGTAGTAGTCATATAAAAAACTAAGAGAGACATCTTTGTTTATGAGGTGGCCTTAATTGAGAAAGAATAAATTTGGCTAGAGAACGTTCATCCTTAGTTTTTATGGGCAACTATTCCCTGCCAAACTGATATAAATAGCAACCAGAGAAGATAGAGTCCCAAGAGCTGTAAAAATATAAAAGAGAGTAACTTTATCCAGATAAAAAGTGTCCATCCCTCAACAATCAAAAAACCGCTAAAAATATCAAGCAGAGCAACAATAAAGAGTGCTATGACTATTTTTATAGCATGGTGCTTTTTCTGTTTTGTTGAAAAAAGTAAGAAGTGGCCGGTGACCATGATGAAAAGTCCCATCGAACCTAAGTGGGGAAGGGCAACTTCAAGAAGGCCATAACTACTTTTAGGACTAGTGAAAAGGGCCTCATTCCCTAAATAGTAGCTTTCTACTGCCTCGTAAGAGAAGCCGATCTTGCTAAAAAAGAGCACCATGCCGCTGGCAAGCAGCAGTGCGCCAAAAAGAATAAAGTAGGCGATAGCGAAGCGGTAGCTTTGGTGCATTATCTTAGGTCACTTTTTTGCGGTACAAAAAGATAAAACAGTGAGGCCAAGGTCATCATGATGGCTAAGAAGTGCCAGGTGTAGAAACTTACTATCCAAGGCATGATGAAAAGTTCGGAAAGATAATACGCCATCGGCAACAAGATGATGGATAAAAGTGCAGAGATCATGGTCAGGTTGATGTTGATAAGACGTAAACGTCTGTTCTGACACAGTCTGGCATACACAGCACTCAGCGTCAACAGTGTCATCATGATAAAAAAGATGTCACTATGGATCAGCTCAAGTAAAAAATGTTCAGTTACCGGCTCAACGAACGCCTCTTCATTGCCAAAGAGAGTCTGTGAAAGGGTAGAGGCAGTTAATCCGATATGGTCATTTCTCAGTGCAATATCAGAGAGTAAAAAAAGAAGTATAAAGAGCAGCAGGCCTCCCAAGAGAGGGCGCATTAAAGAGTCGTGTTTGACATCTTTGATCAGCGTGAATTTCATCTATTTCTCTTTAAAGAGCATGTCAAACACTGCGAGTGCCAGACGTGCACCGTCGGTGACATTGCGTGCGCCCATCGTTGCACCGGTTACGGTAGGAATGTCTTTTCCGACACGCAGGGTGTCTTTGGTTGACTTGCCTTTGAACTGGTCGACATAGCTTTTTGATGGTGTAAACTCAGGCGGTTCGTTAAAGGCGATCACTTCAACGGCGTCTATCACACCTTCCGGAGAGATCATATAGAGAATGGCTGCATCTTTACTGCGGACAACACGAGAGATCAAGACCCCATAAGCGACAGGTTTATTATCTTTAGTGATTCTGTACGTACGAAAGATCTTGGAGCCTTTTTTCATCTTTGCCTGTTTGTAGACAATTTCCGCTTTGTCAATGGTCAACAGGACGTTTTTTTTCTCGATCTTGACCTCTTTGCCATAGACTGCGTGCAGGGCATCAAAAGGGGAGATAAGCAGTTTTGCTTGGAGAGAAGTTAGTAGAAAAAGGGATAAAAGAAAATAACGCATATTGATAATCACTTTTGTTTTTGAAAGTATAGCATCCCTTGATATATCAAGAGTGCTTATATACTTTAAGGTCTGAACTTTTCGTCAGTCAGGGTATCTAAGAAAGCTACAATTGCATCTTCTTCATGATCTGTTAGACCAAGATTACCTAGTTCACTTATATTCTTTGTTGCATCAACTTCACCTGGTTCCCAAGGATTTGAGGTCTCTGGGTTTATTCCACCAGTGTCACGTGTGTTATAAAAATGGACAACAGTCTTTAGATCTTTAAAGACGCCATTATGCATATAGGGACCGGTAACTGCAATGTTGCGTAGAGTAGAAACTTTGAATGCTCCGTTTAGACTAGGGTCATTAACCTCTTTGCCCAGACCATTATCGATGTCTGAAACGCCATTAGCTGAACGAAGAACATTATTGACAGGGACACCGAGATTATCATACGAAAAATCTGTAAAAAGAGGTCTGCTTCCATTGTCAGTAATTGCTGGATGACAAGCAGAACACATTGCTTTGCCCTCAAAAAGTTTAAGACCTTCTTGTTCCATATCAGTCAATGTCTCTTTACCTGCTAAATATTTGTCATATTTTGAGTTAAACGGTGCAAAGACCGGACTCATCTCAAAAAGAGCAATACTGTCAGCCACCGCATCATACGCTTTTTCATCATCATTGAAAATATCATCACCGTAGATCTCTTTTAGCTGTGCAATATACATAGCATTCTCTTTTATCCGTTCTATGACTGAACCCTTATCAGGCATCTGCATCTCAAGCGGATTTAAAAACGGGCCTTTTGCCTGTGCTTTAAGATCTTTTGCACGGCCATCAAGAAATTGACCACCCATAAAGAGACCTTCACCTGCATCGAAATGAAAACGTGGAGAAAAAGCGGCATAGGCGGCCGTTGGTGCATTTCTATCGCCCAGAGCGACATTATCATCGCCTTTAGAAGCGCCTATCTCACTGCCGGCTCTGGTATCTACCATGGCATGGTTTAAGTCGTGGCACGAGGCACAGGACATAGTTCTGTTTTGTGAAAGGTTTGTGTCACTAAAGAGCTGCTCGCCTAGAGTGATTTTCTTTTGGTTACGTGTAGCATTGTCCATGTCTGGTTCGGTAGGCTCTTCACAGCCAGTTAGACCAATTATCATAGCTAAGGCTATGGTGCTTAAAAATATTTTTGTTTGTTTCATCTCTTATTCCTATTGTAATATTTGTACTGTCTATCTGTTTAGAAAATGAAACCAAGACCCATTGTGAAAGTGTTGTAATCTTTAGATGAATCAACATCAATCTGTGTCATAGCGTAGTCCATTTTAAGTACGACTTGCTCGTGTGGAAAGAAGTTGATACCCACAGTTGTCGTTGCCTCTTTCGTGTTAGTACTAGCAGTTTTAGTAGCACCTTTACTATCTGTGTAGTCGTAATTTGCGACAGCATCACCATTTTGATCGACGACATTCTTTGTTGGATCTATATAATCATACTGCACAAAGATCGGCAGTTTGTAAGTGGTGTTGACAGTTGCTAAAACATCATACTCAAGGTTTACATAGTAACCTAAGGAATCTGTCGTTGCTAACCCGTTTGGATTAAGTGGGTCAGTTTGAACGGCTGCAATATTTGATGCATTTGAGACGTTTGTCGCACCATAAAGTGCTTTAGCCTTGAAGCCGGCAACCTCATAGGTAGCGTGTACGTCATAGATCAAAGATGTGGCATCAGCAACACTGCCTTGTGATGCATCACCATAATAGAGTGATGTACCAAGAAGAAGACCATTAACGCCTCTATAGTCTAGACGACCGACAAAAGCCCCTCTGTTGTACGCTGATTTTCCGGTAGAACCTGCGCGACCTTCACGTACCTGACCTGGTTTCCCTGCATCTTCATTATTCTGATCGATCGCTTGAATGATACCGGCGTTGTAGCTAAGCCCAGTCTCTCCGAAGTTACCGTAAGCGATAGCACCTGTTGAGTGCCAAGTCGCTGGGATGATATATTTTTCAGTTTTAGGTTTTTGTACGGTGTTGAACAGTGTCGGTTCGTGACGAAGGTTAATAAGGCCCATCGGTACAAGAACGTGACCTAGTTGCGCATTAAATGCCTCATGCATCAAGAAGTCAAGGTACATAAACTCGACAATAGCATACCCTTCCGGATCAACCATCTCAGGGTTTGCTCCACCATGTTCAAATTCGATCTCGGTGTTTAAGATGATGTTGTCAGTAAATTTATATCCGATATATGGAACAAAATGATAAACATCAGCTACATTGTCTTTCCCAGGTTTATCAGTACTTGCAAAGTACATATCACCATACCCACCGATAGAGAGTGGTGACTTTGAAATATAGATCTTTGATGCGGCAGCACCCATACCGTTATGTGAGAAGTCAGTATCGACAGTAGTGAAACCCACTTGTGCATTTGATGTCTCATCAACAAGCGCCTCTTGGTTGGCTTGAAGTTCAGCGACCTGTTTTTTAAGTTCTGCAATATCTGTTGTATCATCGGCAAAAGCCATGTTGCTTAACAGCGCCGCAGCACTAAGTGCTAAGACTATTTTATTAGTTTTCATTTTCATTTTCCTGTTTATCATTTTAATAATCGTTTTCACAATCATTTGTTTTATGGCGGTATGTTAACAGATGGAAAATGCGATGTCAATAGTTTTGAAACTTATTATCATTATTTAAATTAATAGGATGGTTGTAATCCTGCTTATGTTACAGATAGTGACAATAATAGTGAGAATTACTTTCAAAACTAAAAAGAAATTGAAAAATTTCTCTTTGTTACTGCGCTGTTTTACAAAAAAGAGGGGGAAAAGGGAGGATACAGATAGCTCTCGTTTAGTGAGAACGATCTATAAGGGTTAAAAAAGTTGTATTAGTTAGACGTCACACTTTTTAGTAATGATGCAAAGTGGACAGAAGTTTACAAGGCCTGCAACCAATGGAACAGCACCCAGGAAGAACCAAGGATTACCGGTAAAAATACCTGTAGCGATTAGTGCAAGACCAAGTGTAATACGAATAGGGCGACAAACTGCTCTAATTTTCATAATATTCATAAATATTCTCCTATCTATCTTTTAAAGTGCGGGATTATAACGAAAAAGAGGCAGATATATAAAGTAGTTATGAATGTTATTATATTTTATTAAGTTAAGGTTAAACCCTGGTTCTGCAATCTCTGTTGCATAGCCCGGTTAAAATGAAGAGAGAGATGAAAAAGCGAAGTAGACCAATGGCGTATAGATAACAACGGAGAGATAAGCCATTAGTGGATGAAGCGGCGTAATGAGCATCGCCGACATTTCAGCCGATAGCTCTTTTTTCTCAAAGACCTGTTGGATCAGTAAGATCTTTGTTGCCATATCCACTGTTTTAATAAAGACGAGGGCAACTGCACTGAAGGCAAGGTCCGTGACCATCGCAAGACCGATACCAAAGTAAAAAGTAGGGTGCATCAGAAAAAAGAGGATGATGTTTTTGCTGTAGTAGCGATAGAGTTTGGCCAGGATGCCAATAAGATTGTCTGCTTTTTGCCACTGGATCTCAAAGAGCTCTAAAGCGATATAGACGATAAGAAGTATATAGATGTTTTCCATGGCAAAATTATAGCTATTTTAACAAGCAAAAAGATAAAATAACTTACATTTTCTATAAAGATATAAATACAATGATTGAATACTATATTACCACCAGCGATGAAAGCTCTGTAAAGACAGAGCTTGAGATGGACTACATCGACAGTGCCCCTCAAGAAGAGCGTCCATGGCTTCTTTGGGCCTTTTTAAAGATGAATGAGGTTGATGATGAGGGGTTTGCAACAGCTTCTGAATCAGCAAAGCTCAAGTCTGTGACAGATACGTTGAAAGAGACTCTCTCAAATGAGATCGACGCAATCAATGTGGGTCAAAAGTATGAAGATGGTTGGCTTGAGCTCTACTTTTATGCACCAACAGCTAAAAAGTTTCAGAGTGTTGTCTCAAAAGTTTTGGGTTCAGGCTATATTACCGACACCGGTTCAACCAAAGATGCAAAGTGGGAACACTACCTATACACACTGTACCCTAGTGCTTTGATGCTTCAACAGGTACAGAGCCGTCATATTATGGATGAGTTGAAAGAGGAGGGTGATGACCTCTCTATAGCGCGCGAAGTGGAACACTACATGGGCTTTTTAACTGAGACAAATGCCAAGCGTGTGGCTGAGACCTTGTATCTGCACGGTTTTAAAGAGAAAGATATCAGTTATAACAGCAGTGAAGAGTATGGGTATACACTGATCATGACGCAGGAACATGCCATTGATGCAGAACTCTTAGAAGAGTTGGCATTTCTGCTGATCACCACCGCTGAAAAAGACCATGGCATCTATGCCGGCTGGAGTACGGGAGTCGCTTCTTGAAAGAGATGTTCAAGATAAAGGGGACATATCCCTACATCATTGCACTCTTTTTAAATGCTTTCACCGATCTTGGCCATAAGATCATTATCCAAAACACCGTCTTTAAGATCTACGACAATCAAGAGCAGATCATACTTACAGCCATTGTAAATGCCTTGATCCTTTTACCGTTTATTATGGTCTTTACCCCGGCAGGTTTCCTTTCAGATAAGTTCCCTAAAAACAAGGTAATGGTCTATGCTGCCGCTTTGGCAGTCATCCTCACTTTGGCCATTACCGCTTCGTATTACATGGGCTGGTTTGAAGTGGCTTTTGGATTGACTTTTCTTTTAGCCATGCAGAGTGCGATCTACTCGCCTGCCAAGTATGGTTACATCAAAGAGCTGGTGGGTAACAAATTTATCTCCGCAGGTAATGCAGCCGTGCAAGCGGCTACGACAGTGGCTATCCTCTCTGGTATTGTTGTTTATACGGTGTTGTTTGAGAATTCATTGACAACTTATGAGACTGCTGATGATATCTTAAGAGAAGTCGCACCGCTGGGATGGTTACTGGTTACAGGCTCTCTTCTTGAACTGTATTTTATGTCCACATTGCCAAACCAACAACGTGTTCCCTCAGAGAGAAAGTTTCATTTTAGACGATACATCTCCGGCTATTATCTTCGTAAAAATATGAAGACCATTACCCGTAAACGTCCTATCTTAGAAGCTATTTTTGGACTCTCCATTTTTTGGGGTGTCTCACAAGTTGCATTGACAATATTCCCAGCGTACGCAAAAGATGTACTAGGTATTACAAATACGATCTATGTTCAGGGCATTCTCGGTCTTACTGCCTTAGGTATTATTATGGGCGCTATTATTGCAGCACGCTTCTCCAAGTTTTACATCAACATGGGACTTGTGCCGTTCAGTGCGATAGGTATGACACTAAGTCTGTTCTTTATACCAACGTTTAACCATCTTGAGCCTATTGCTGTTCTCTTTTTTATCTTTGGACTTTCATCAGGTATGTTTATTGTCCCGCTTAACTCTTTTATTCAAAAACATGCACCTGGGGTTCATCTCGGGACTATTATTGCGGGTAATAACTTCATACAAAATATCTTTATGGTGAGTTTTTTACTCTTGACAACTTTCTTTGCATATGAAGGGATCAATGCTGGGGGACTGTTTTATGTTATCGCTGCCTTGGCAGGAATTATGGCCATCTACATGATCCGTAAACACCAACTGATGTTAGCGTGGTTTATCGGTGAGTTTGTCTTGTCTTTTCGATATAACTTTGTCTATAGAGGTCAAGAAAAAGTGCCTCATGACGGTGCGGTGCTTCTAATGGCAAATCATGTTAGCTGGATAGACTGGATCATTGTACCGTTTGCTATTGAGCGACGTACTGTCTTTATGATGGATAGAGGGATCTACAACTGGCCAATAGTCCACACCTTCTTTAAATGGGGTGGTGCTATTCCTGTTTCAGCGCGAGCGGCTAAAGATGCCTTTAAAATGGTAAAAGAACATGTACTAAAACATGACTTAGTGACGCTCTTTCCCGAAGGTGGGATCAACCGTGGTGAAGAGTTGCAAAAGTTTCAACGCGGCTATGAGATAGCAGTTAAAGGAAGCGAAGGTGTGATCGTTCCCGCCTATATAGGTGGACTGGAAGGCAGTCGTTTTTCTCGGTCCGTTAAAAAGTTTGTTCCACAGCGTTCTCTATGGCGTAGAAAAGTGACAATAATCTATGGTGATCCTATGCCAATGTCAACAACTGCAGAAGAGTTACAAAAAGAAGTACAGATACTAAAGGATGAATATAATGCACAATAAGCCAAAATACACACTGTTTAAAAACACGACTTATGCTTTGGCAGGTCTAGTCGATGTGACCAAACATGAACCTTCGTTTAAACTACAAATCCTTCTGTTTGTCGTAGGTGTCACCGTTGCCTGGATCTTGCCTATCGAGATAGGATATAAGTTTGTTTTGAGTATCTCGCTGCTTATTCCTATTATGGCTGAAATAACGAATAGTGCCATTGAGCGAGTGGTTGACCTTGTTACTCAAGACTACCACATCTTGGCAAAACAGGCTAAAGATGCCGGAGCTGCTTTGGTCTTTGTCTCCTTGATGACATTAGGTGCTATTTGGATCGCGACCCTAGCACTGGCTTTTGAATTGGTCTGATATGTATAATAAGCTGTTTACGAATACCATTACACTCCTATTTTTGGCAGTCGGTGCAAGTGCAGATACACTTGACGTAAACGGAGCACATGAGAAGATCAATACCATACCTGTCATTCCTAAAAATGAGATCAAAGGAATTAAAGCAGATCAGTATGTTTCAGAGACAAAAAGGATTGAAAAAAGGGATACCTTTGATCACTTTGATCTGGCAACACATGGAAACAAAGAGGCTTCGTTACTCTCTGGTCTGAGTACAAAGGCAGACAAACCTCTCCAGCAGGAAAAGGGGTACAAACGACCACGTATCGGTCTGGTTCTAAGTGGCGGTGGTGCACGCGGCGGAGCACACCTTGGCATTATTAAAGCCTTTGAACGCCATAACATCCCTATCGATGCTATTGTCGGTACCAGTATGGGTTCCTTTGTCGGAGGGCTTTATGCTTCGGGGATGAGCTCAAGTGAGATAGAACGTCAGCTCACTACAATGGACTGGACTAAGGTCATTACCTTTGACTATGATCGTCAGGAGATACCGTTTCGTCGTAAACATCTTCAACGTGCATTTCCCGGTAATGCTAAAGTGGGTGTCAACCAAGATAACGAGGTTGTTTTAGGTACGGGCCTTTTTAAACGTCAAAACATGTTGAGTTATCTGAAAAAGAAGACGTACGGTGTCTCGAATATAAAAAGTTTTGATGACCTTCGAATTCCTTTTCGTTCGGTTGCCAGTCGACTGGAAGACGGTGCTACTGTTGTCTTTCGAGATGGTTCGTTAGCAGAGTCTATTTATGCTTCTACCGCTATTCCTGGAGGGTTTGACCCTATAACGATCAATGGAGAGGTTCTTGTGGATGGTGGTGTGGCAGACAACTTACCGTTGGATGTTATGCGAGAAGAGATGAATGTTGATTACATCGTAGTTGTTGACATATCGACACCCTATGATGAACATGCCAAGTTTGACAATTACATTGCAGTGATGGGACAGCTTGTCAACATTTTAATGCGTAAAAATGTTGAAGAGACTATCAGTAGTATGGAGGGGCGAGAGAATGAAATCCTTATTGTTCCTGACTTAACAGGATATGGACCATTAGATGCTGACAAATACCCTGCGATCATCGCTATTGGTGAGGCAAAGGGAGAAGCGGTTTATAACAGCGACCTCTCACACTTTAGTCTTTATGAGACAGATTATTATGAGTATTTAGCCAATAGACCCAAGCCTAAAAGGTATGAGTCTCCTGTTATCGACAAGATCGAACTGGAGAATGGGACATACTTGAATGATAAAGCGATTCTCTCTCTTATACATGTCAAACTTGGTGAAAAGCTAGACAATGAACAACTAGACCAAGATGTAGCTGATATCTATAACTTGATGATATTTGATGATGTAACGTATAAAGTTATTCAAAAAGATGGATTGAACGTTTTACAAATTATTACAACACCAAGTTGGGATGTGAATGGCCAGATCAAATTCGCTATCGGCTTTGAAGATAACTTTGATGGGCACAGTGACTACTTTGTAAAGATGGAATATATTAAATTTGGTCTTAACAGCTATGCTGGTGAATGGCGAACACGTGTCTCTTTTGGACAAGAGAACCTTCTATTAACAGAACTCTATCAACCCCTTGATGCTTATGGCCATACCTATGTACGTCCTGCTGTTTTTTACAGAAACAAGAAGGTCTATGTCTCTCCGGACATCTTGGCTGATCATAATATTGAAGTAGACCTAGATGATACCTTTACGATGCAGGCCAGAGAGTATGGTGGTACACTAGGCCTTGGTATCAATATCACAAAAGATATTCGTGTAGAAGCGGGTGGTGTTGTCAAGCATGTTAATCCATATACAAATTTTATTGTCAGTGTTGTTGATAATAATGGGACTAGCATTGGCTCTGGTTATACAACGGTTAGTGCTGATGCAGATGTTTACAATATTTATGGTGATATAGAATATGACAGCTTAGATAATGCCTTTTTTCCTAGACAAGGATATAGAGCAATGTTAATGTATCGCTATAGTGATCAGTTTAGGGGTGATAGTAGTACTTTTTCGCAATATCTTCTGGATGTCACAGGTGTGTATACTTTTGGTCGTCACACTTTTGCACCTCGTCTGAAATTGGGGAGTACTTTCGACGCAGAAAACTTTTCAAACTCTCAAGATTTTACCGCTTATTACACCTTAGGAGGGCTGTTTAATCTTTCTGGTCTTCCTACCAATGCCATTACAGGCAGCAATGTGGCTCTTGGGTCGTTGATCTATCGTTACCGATTGACGG
>JAUWLG010000154.1 GCA_030613795.1 Helicobacteraceae bacterium | reverse complement strand
TCTACAAAACCCTCTTCTACCAGATATTGATCTAAACGCATTAAAATTGTACCTCTATATTGACATAAGCGGAACTCAAATCCATCTTATAGTGTTGTGTAACAACACCACTATTATCAACTTGATCTAAAGTAAAAAAATACCGACGATATCCCATATTCAATGTCAACCAATCAAGTGTTCGAAACCCTATGCCGACATCACCTTTTAAGACACCCGAATTATCCTCTTGCGTAACACCATCCAAGGTCTCTTTCCAGGCAATACCACCGGCACCAAAAGCGGCATAGAGGTCGATACGCTCTTTCCAAAATGGGTAGTGTGCTTTCGCAGCAGCATCAAAGATATAGATGTCTGTAGTATCTTGCATGTCATTGGTGAAGGTGTCATAGTAGTCAAAGCCAAGTTCTACAGAGAGATACTTGTTGATGAATGCACCACCGATTAGGTTGAGATTGTAAGTAGGATCTATAGGCTCAGACCCCATCCGATTGTCATCGTTAAATACAGCATAACCACCACCGACAGCGATATAAGGTCCTGTTCTATCAGCAGATTCCGCCAAAGCAATAGTTACAAAGGCAAGCAGTAAAACAACTATCTTTTTCATATTAACATCTCCCGCATCTGCTCTTCAGTGATCGTCTCTACGCCTAAAGTGACAGCTTTGTCATATTTGCTTCCGGCATCCTCACCATAGATGACATAATCGGTCTTTTTAGAGACAGAACCAGAGACTTTCGCCCCCAGAGCCTCCAACATGACTTTGATCTTACCGCGTGACTCACTCATCGAACCCGTTAAGACAACTGTCTTTGCTTTAAAAGGATTTTCTGCTGCCTCCTCTTTTTGCGCCGGTTCTGCAGGTTGAAGGATGGCTTCTAAGGTTTTAATGTCTTCGCTGTTAACACGAATAAACTCCAAGACCGAGTTAGCCATCTCTTCGCCTATTCCATCGATAGCGATAAGCTCTTCTTTAGTCGCCTTATCAAAACCTAGACCAAAATGTTCACAGAGACTTTTTGAGGCCACTTCACCGATATGTTCCATACCAAGACCATTGATAAAACGCCAACATTCACACCCTTTAGCTCCGGCAATCGCATCTAAAAGCTTTTGGCTCTTTTTCTCTTTAAAACCGTCCAAGGCTAAAAGCTGATCAAGCTCTAAAGAGAAAAGGTCGATCACATTTGTGATGAGACCTTCTTTATACAAGATCTCTACAATTTTATCACCCAAACCATCAATATTAAGACAAGGTTTTGAGGCAAAATAGATAATGGCGTTGACCACTCTTGCCGAACAAGAGCGGGTCTGCCCCTTTGTCAATGCGCCTTCATCAAGTAGTTCACTGTTACAGACGGGGCAGAGTGTTGGGCGGGTAAAAGGCAATTGTTTTCCATCACGTTCATGAATCAACACTTTAACGATCTTGGGGATAACATCACCAGAACGCAAAATGATCACCTTGTCACCGATACGGATATCTTTACGATCGATCTCATCAAAGTTATGCAGTGAGGCACGCTCAACGACAACCCCTTCAATAGGTGTCGGTTCGACCACTGCCACCGGGGTCACTGCCCCGCTTCGTCCTACCTGTAAGATGATCTCTTTCAAAGTTGTGATCTTCTCAACAGCAGGGAATTTGTAAGCAACTGCCCAACGAGGCACCTTAACGGTATAACCCATCTCCTCTTGCGCTTCGATCTGATCGACCTTGATCACCATGCCATCAAGCATCATTGCGTAGCTGTCACGCTCCGCTTTCATCTGTTCGTAAACAGTTTCGATCGCATCAAAACCTGCTGTTGTCTTACGACGTGGCGGCTCTCTGAATCCCCAGCTGTATACAAGTTCCATTCTTTTATGCAACAAGGTCTCATCTAAACTGTTTTCACCGATACCGTACGGTAAAAAGACCAGGTTGCGTTTAGCTGTGATCTTAGAGTCAAGTTGACGCAGTGAGCCTGCCGATGCATTACGCGGGTTGGCAAAAATGGCTTCACCCTCTTTTGCACGTTCAATGTTGATCTTCTCAAACTCATCTTTAAAGATCACCACCTCACCGCGGATCTCGATCTTCCCGAGATGATCTATGCTTAATGGAACACTCTGAATCGTTTTGGCATTTTGTGTCACATCTTCACCGACCACCCCGTCACCGCGCGTGATCGCCTGAGAAAGTTGACCATTTTCATAAACAAGGTTCAGACTGGCACCATCAAATTTCGGCTCACAGTAAAAGCTGAGATCATCAACCAGTTTTCCTGTCTTTACCAGCCATTTTTTAAGCTCTTCAGCATTAAAGATATCTTCTAATGACCACATTCGACTGGGGTGCCCTGCTTTTACAAACTTGTCCAAAGGGGTTCCGCCGACACGCTGTGTTGGTGACATTGCCAAAACATCACTTGGATGTTCTTCTTCAAAAGCCAAGACCTCATGATAGAGTTTGTCATAGACTTCATCCGTTGTTAATGGGTCATCTAGAACATAGTAGTAATGGGCATACTTGTTTAACAGTTCAACACTGTTTTGGTACTCTTCTTTTGTCATACTACTCTCTCACTCCGTCTCAAAACTTGTTTTATTGATAATATCGACTTCTTCTCTCTTATTGTCACTTCTAAACTCTTCTTCCGTCATTTTTCCAATGACTCTGTCATACTCTTTGAGTTGAATGTTTTGAAATGAAAGTACTGTAATGTCGTTGAAGGTGAACATCACCATACTCTTACCTTCTTCTATTTGCAGTGTGTTTTTCAACATCAGGTAGATCTTAGGGCCCTGCTCTGTCTTTAATGAGAGTTTGACCGGTTCACCGTCTGCAAGGTTCAAAAAGTCAAGGTCTTCAACAAACTCATTTTTGCTTTGGAACAGTTGATCAACCGCGATCTTACGCTCTAAAAAGTTCAGAAGCTGAGACTCTTCCTCTTTCAAAACGCTCAGTTCACTTGCATCAAAGAGTGCTTCAAATGCTTCATTGTAAAAAGCGACATGCTGCCCATCACAGATAATGACCGGGTTTGGTGAAGCCTCTGTCATGGCGTAAAACAGTCTCTCTTTTGCCACTCTGATCGAATCTTCAACCTCTTTTTGATGACATTCAAATGCAACCCGTCTGTTTTCTATTACCTCAACAACACTGTGCAAGGTAGAAAGCAGTTGTGGCAATAAAATAGGTTTCAAAACATAATAGTTGATACCGACATTGATCGCTTCAATAAGATAAGAGCTGTTGGAATAGGCAGAGATCACAACAACCGGGATCTGAGGATCGATCTCTTTGATCTTTTTAGACATCTCTAAGCCGTTAAGTTCAGGCATCTCAATATCTGTGATCACGAGGTCGTAGCTGTTTTGAGTAAATTTCAAAAGCCCTTCTGCACCGCTGCTTGCGGTATCGACACTCTTAAATATCTTCTCTAAGATGCTGTTTGTCTCTTGCAACAGTGCCTTGTCATCTTCAACATAAAGGATGTCAAGTTTAGCCCCTAAACGAATGACATCTTGTAAATTTTCCATTCTAGTCCCCCTCTACAATCGCACTATTTTAGCACCAAACCCACCCATATGCTGAGGAGCGTCATCAAAAGACTTCACTTTAGGATGTGCTGTTAAAAAGTTTTTCACGGCGTATGACAGTTTACCGGTACCGATACCGTGATAGATGATGACTTCATCCCAACCATCGATCAAAGCATCAGAGAGGAACTTGTCCATCTTCTCTACAGCCTCCTCTGCTCTCAGACCATGCAGGTCTAACTTAAGCCCGCTGCGACGCTCGATCTTATGGTGGACCACAGTCTTTGTCTTTTTCTTGGGCGGATTGCCGGAGGGACGCAAGTCGTCACGTTTGACACGAAGACGCATCCCCTCGACTTCGATCATTGCCTCTTTTGCCTTGAGAGAGATCACAGTTCCCTTTGTCTTACGATACTTGACATAGTCACCCACTTTAAGCTCGAAATGCACCTCTTGCTTGCGAGGCTCTTCCTGCGGCAGAGCACGATTTGCTTCATTCATCTTTTTGTGAATACTTTTTGTGTCACTCTGACGCGCAGCCTCTTTTGCCTTAGCGATTGAGCTCTCATAACTCAGTATAAGTCGACTCCGTTCCTCGTCTAGTGTCATGTTCAGCTGCTCTTTTTGTGCTTTCAAGTCGCGTTCTTGACTCTCAACAGCAGCAAGTTTTTCATCTAAACGTGCCTGTTTTGTTTTTAGGTCACGTTCGAGTTCCGACCCTCTCTCGATAAGCTGGTTTAGCTTTTCGTGGTTCTCGCCATAGACCTTGGTCGCACGTTCCACTACAGAGTTCATAATTCCATAACGAAGTGCTGTCTCAAAGGCATATGACTTACCAATAATACCTTGGAGAAACTCATAGGTCGGTTGACGATGCTCTTCATCATAGATCGCCGCCATCAGCTCCACATCATCACGATCAGCCATCAGTGCAGCCAGACGTTTATGGTGGGTGGTGACAACG
>JAUWLG010000264.1 GCA_030613795.1 Helicobacteraceae bacterium | reverse complement strand
ATGGCTCGTGCCCTTCAGTCTGAGCCGGATGTGTATCTGGTCACAATGACCGACTATGATCAGGCCGGTCAGGAGATCAGTTACAATTTCGCAAAGAAACTGCAGATGGCACTCGATGCTTTCAACTGCGGAGGCACTGTGGTACATCACGGCCCTGTCACCTTCGAAGAGCCGCTTGAGCGCTATAACACCTACGAGCTCTCTGCCAAGCAGCAGAAGAAGTGGGAGAGCAGTCACGGTGTGGAGCTCGATACCATCCCAAAAGCGGACCGCATCGAAGCCATACGGGCGACCCTTGAAAAGCTGTTGCCGCTTGAGATGTTCAAAGGGCTGAGTCTGGAGCGTGCACGTGCAAAGGAGTACACCGCATGGTTAGATAAGTCCGAGGAGTATTCGCATTTGAAGCAGGCTGTCAAAACGTTTAAAGAAGGCGTGTGGGCCAAAGTGCTTGAGCTTGACTACACATTCGATATAGACCGCTTTGAGGTCTATCGAAATCATGAAGTGGTGAAGATGACGAAAATTGCATCTCTGTGATTCACAACTAAGGGGTCAGGCACTTTTCATACATGGCGTGGCGCAACAGAAAAGAAGTTGATGTCTTGCGAGAGTATTTTGAAGAGGAGATCGCTCAGTAGCTGAACCGGCACATCAAAGCTATGGACACACCGATGGCTAAGTTTGTCTCACAGTTTGACAAGTATAAAGACTATTAAAAGCAGCGAGTAAAGAAAAAGAGCGTGTGTCGTCAACGAATTGTCCCACAAGGGGATTCCCTTTCCAGGTCTCACAATTAAGCGAATTTTTTAGAGCCTAAGGCATATGTGTTTTCTAATTCAAGACATTGGTGGGGTCAGGGGATTGGATGATACCAATAGATCATTTCACATACGCAACACTGACTGTCTCGCCAGTCTCGATGCAGTAAGCACTTAGCCGGTTATAACCATCCTTGCTCACATAACACCCTGTGTCTACATTGACAAAATGGGGTCGTACTTTAACGCCCCCGGACATCGGTGTATGCCCAAATATGTTGAAGATCTTTGCATCTTCGTCCGGGTCACGACGGTTCGTGGTTGCCATACGACAAAATGTGCTAAACAGAGAATCAACCTGCCTCATACCCCATACCGTAGTAATAGGTGCATGCGAGACGACCACGGGCTTACAAGAAACATGTTCGATGTCGAGTTCGATGTAAAGAGGTAAGGCTTGCATCCATTTCAGATCATCACGTAAAACCAATAGTTGTTTCTCGGGACTTGGCACCTTTTGTAGCTTACCGTCTTTTAAACTGATCACACCATATGAGAGCAAGGTATTAATACCGCCATTACTGTACCAGATATTGTGTTGAGAGAGCGGTTGCTCTTGACTGTAAGAGCTTATAAACACGTCGCCATAGGTAAGCATCAACTCTTCATGGTTCCCCATGACACATAAGTGGTTGTTCTCACGAACAAAGCGCACAACGTCAGCACTTTGTTCTCCTCGGTCAACAAGGTCGCCAACAAAAATCAATTTCGCATCTTTTGGCAGTTTCTCAATTAACGCTATAAGCGTATTGTAATGACCATGGACATCACCTATGACGTAGTGCATTGCTATTGTCCTTCCACGCGCTTTTTAAACACTTCAAACTTGTTCATCTCATTTTCAGCTTTTGACCAAATTTTAACCGCCTCCATGTCAAAGTCGTTTGATCGGGCAACCCATACAGCTTGTTCCAAGCTCTGTTCATCTCTCCAATAATAATACGCTGCCAACCGGTCTTTAATACAATCTGTAGGTGTCAATAGACGAAGTACTCCGGTATCATGTTCTCTCGAAGCGACTTCATGTACCGGGGCATCGCCTACTCCCAGAGGACCTCTTGGAAACTCTATGAAGTATTTTGTGTCGTCGTGAATGAAATAACGGTTATACTCTTTAAATCCAAGTCCAACCATTGCCTGAGTGAGTTCTGACTCTTTTACATTATAACGGTTGATCAGATCAAGATCGTCAGAGGTGTATTTTCCGTGACTGTAGATCTCGACACATGAGCCACCGGAAAGAACTGTCTTGATACCCACATTTTCGAGCTGAGTACATACATAAGCACCCAACTCTTCCATATTCATCTCTTTAATACTTTTCATAGAGGTTTACCTGCTCTTCTGGGACGTCTGCGTTTCATGTCAAGTCGTTCGATCTCTTCTGGAGGATAGAACTCTTTTGCTCTCAGTAGAAGGGCTTTGAGCTCGTTCAAAAATGCGTATCGCGGGTTAAACATAAACAGGCGTGTACGACCAACCGTATGGCTGACAAGCACACCTCCTAATTCGAGCTTCTCAAGCTGTTTTTGTATAGGGTCAAGGCTTGTGCCGTAAAAAGTAGAGATCTCTTTAGCATAGCCTTCATCATTGGCTAAAATATACTGTAGTACCCGTTCTCTGTTTTTAGAACCAAATAGTGTTTCAAGCATAACCTGTTACCTCTATAGTAGGTTTTAAAACCTACTTTATAATTATTAATACCTACATTATAGGTTTTTAAAACTTGTTTGTCAAATAATGGCGAAACAGAAAAGATGTGAGTGCCTTAAGAGAATATTTGGAAGATGACGTCGTGCCGTGGTTAGACCAGCACATCAAAGCGATGGATGTGCCGATGGCAGACTTTGTCTCGCAGTTTGACAAGTATAAAGACTATTAAGGGCACCTCTAAAAACCCTAGTCCGCCTCAGAAGTTAAAAGAGAGGTAAGATTGTGGAAAACTTTTTTGCGTCATAGCCGTAGCTACGACAATGAAAAATTTCACGATGTGGCATTTAGTGCCACCCTGCATTGAGCTTTAGCTCTTTATGTGCAAGGTTGCCCCTCTTTTAACCTCCCTGCGGGCAATACAGAGAAACACATACTCTGCGTTGGTACTTTTCACCTTAGCTGCAGCTAGGCTTTCAAAGTACCGTCTTGATTATGAATTTTTCTGTGTTGCTGAGGCTAACTAGGGTTATTAAAGAT
>JAUWLG010000116.1 GCA_030613795.1 Helicobacteraceae bacterium | reverse complement strand
CAGCTTCGTGAAGCCTTTAACTTTGAAGGCGTGCCGATCTTGTTTAAAGCAAAAGCCAAAAATGAGAAGCGTAAACTAAAACGCTAACTTATTTCTAAAGCCCTTTCAGGCTTTAACTTCAAAACAAACATTCCTCTCTATAAATGTAACAAACCACACTGTGCAAAATCCACCATCTCACCAGCAAAAAATGCACAACTCAAAACATCAAGCAATCCATACAAAACCCATCCAAAAATAGGTACTTCATAAAATGTTATAATTTTTCTGTCAACTATTCATTATGGAATAGAGAGGAAAAAGATGAAAAAAAGTTTAGCTTTAGCTAGTTTAATACTAGTAAGTAGTTCAGCAATGGCAATAGATACAAAATACTTTGTTGGTGTTGGTGCCGGTCAGGGTAACTGGGATCTGAAAGGAACCGTTAAAAGAGACAGTGATGGTGCAATAATAACTGAAACAATTGATGATGATGTCGATTTTGTATCAATTCAAGGTGGTGTTATCATAGATGATACTCATAAAATTGGTGTTGATTATTCAAAGCATGATACGGAAGCCGATTCTTCAATGTATTCTTTCAGTATTGGATATGACTATAGAATAATCATCGATAATAGTGATTGGAAACCATTTGTTGGGATTTCATACACCAAAAATGAATATAAGGAAACTTTAACAAACGATGCAGAGATAACATGGCGTGATTCTACAGCAGAGTTAAGTACCGATATATGGGCAGTACGACTGGGTCTGGACTACGACATAAATGAGAATTTATTTGTAACAGCCAGCTATGAATTGGCTGTATTAGTATCTGGAAGTGAGACTACTGGAGTGATTTATTTAGCAGAAAATTATACGATGACTATCGAGATGGATAAAATGAGTCGATTCGGTTTGTGGCTAAGTTATAAGTTTTAGTCTAAGTCATTACTAAGTTGTAAAAGTATCATAAGTTAGGGAGTTTATAAAGAAGTAATGGTGTGCCCAACACGATTTGAACGTGTGACCACTGGTACCGTAAACCAGTGCTCTGTGACTAGTTATACGTGTCCGAAAGATCAATTAAAATGGTTTAACAACCACCATAGCCACGATGATCAACAGTAAGATCGTCGGTCCTTCATTATAAAACCTGAAGAACTTCCCACTTTTTGTACAGTTGTCGTTTAGTAGTTTTGTACGATAGTACCCCATTGAAAAGAAGTACGCGATCAAGATCACAACAAAGAAAAGCTTGACATGGAACCAGCCGCCTGTTGTAAAGATGTTGGTCGGGTACATAAAGATCAGAGCAATTCCAGAGATCAGTGTTGCCCAGAAAGCAGGTACACCGATGTACTTGTAGATCTTCATCTCCATTACCTTGACGACCTCAATAAAGCCGGCATTATCTGCATTTTCAGCATGGTAGACAAAAAGACGAGGCAGGTAAAAGAGCACGGCAAACCAAGAGACCATTGAGATAATGTGAAACCATAACATCCATTGATACATTTTTATCCTTTAAAAGTTTTTCTCTACTGTTAACATATGGTAGTTTGAACCGCCATGGCTCACACTATTATAGGCACCGAACACACCGGAACGATGTTTTATAGTATAACCTATATACAGCTCTTGAAGCGCATCTACACGGATAAGACGCCCCAGATCAAAATCTTCCGAGATATCCAGATAATTCAGAAACCTTGATGTTATTCCATCACTTGCCTCATCCGATTCGACAACAGGAATCTCTTGGGCGAACGAAATCCCTTCACCTACACCTATGCGAATGCGGTTTTGCAAAAAATCGAACTTCCAATACGCTTTGATATAGAGCGTCCCTTCGAAAAAGTCATCTTGATACCCTCTTTCGTAAAAGCGCGAAATCCCCCCTTTGAGATAAAAATCCAAAGGCAGATCGAAGGCATTATGGACGAACCTCCATCCCCCATCAAGGTTGAGCACAGCAGTGTTCTTTTCAAAAATGTGCCAATTTCCCGTAAGGATCTCACCTAGATCATTTTTATCCGCATAGCCACCGCCTATACGAATAGAAAATGGGTTTGGATCTTGCTCTTTTGTGTCAGCAATCAGTGTGCTAAAAATAAAAAATGAAAGAAGCAGTAAAAGACGAATAGTATTCCCCTCGAAATAGTTGAGGAATTATAGCAAGCTAAGGGTAAATTACCCCTCTAATAAAGTGTGCCTGCCAAATCAGCCGTTTAGATAAATTGTTTTACCCACTGTTTGATCTGATCAACACTCAAAGCACCTGAAACGCGATCAAGCTCTTTTCCATTTTTAAAAGCGATCATCGTCGGAATAGAACGAATACCAAATTTGGCTGATGGGGCTTGATGCTCTTCTGTGTTTAACTTGGCAAACCGCGCTTTAAGTGCAAATGATGACGCGGCCTCTTCAAAAGCAGGTCCCATCATCTTACAAGGCCCACACCACGGTGCCCAAAAATCGACGACAACAACAATATCACTGTTTACAAGATGATGGTCAAAATTGGCACTCGTAAGCTGAATCGGTTTTGTGTCTAATAGTGAGCCTTTACACTCGCCGCAATTGGCTCTGTTATAAGACTCTTTATAAGGAATTGCATTTACTTTTGAACAGTGGGGACAGACGACTTTGATTTTATCCATAATTTTAGTTCTCTCTCTATTTTTATGATTATATTACAAGCTGTATTTTAAATGAAGTTGTGAAAGTTTAGGTATAAACCTATCTGTTGCAGTATAAAAAGCTTAACATCTGATGTTAAGCTTTTTGGGTGAAGATGAGAAGATTAAATTTCCTCCTCTTCAACCTCGATATCTTTAATAGAACCGTTACGACGTGTGACATTTTTATCATGCATACGACGAAGTGCTTTACTCGCACGATCAATTGCTAGATCAATAGCAGCATCCAGATCTTTATCGCTCTGCTTGATGATCACCGGAGTGTTGTGGGCAATATGAAACTCAAACTCGACACCTACACCGTTTTTCTCTTTTGATAAAACAACATTTGTAGTAGTAATGTCTAGACCATATTTCATAAATTGTGCAACCGCTGCATCAATATGCTTTTTAGTATGCTCATTTAAAGTAATATCTTTAGCTCGAATTTGAATATTCATAATTCATCCTTTTTTCTTGATATATTTTAGAATATCACATCTAATCTAATAAAAAATTTATAAAGCGTAACTCGTATCAGAGATAATGCTAAATAGAGGCTAATTGGCTATAATTACGCAATTAGTTCGAGGAGCATATGTGCGCGTTTTAACAGGAATCCAATCTTCCGGAGATCTTCACATCGGTAACTACTTTGGTTCGATTAAACAGATGATCGACTCCCAAGGCAAGGGTGAAGTTTTCGCTTTTATTGCAAACTATCATGCAATGACATCCATCCATGATGGCGAACGACTTGCTTCATTAACGATGCAGGCAGCTATCGACTTTTTAGCACTGGGCATGGATCCGCAAAAATCTACTTTTTGGGTGCAGTCTGATGTCAAAGAGGTTCTTGAACTCTACTGGGCACTTTCGGCCTTTACACCGATGGGGCTCTTAGAGCGCGGTCACAGCTACAAAGATAAAACAGCCAGAGGGATAGCAAGTACCCATAACCTCTTCTCATACCCTGTTTTGATGGCGGCAGATATCTTGCTTTTCAACTCAGACATCATTCCGGTTGGCAAAGACCAGATCCAACATGTCGAGATGGCACGCGATATCGCAACCAAGTTCAATAACATGCATGGCGACATCTTTGTGATCCCTGAACACCGTGTGGATGACAATGTTGCAACCGTTCCTGGTATTGATGGACAGAAGATGTCAAAATCTTACGGCAACACCATCAACATCTTTGGCGAAGAGAAGAAACAGCTAAAAACAATTAAGAAGATCGTTACCGAGGCGATACCGTTAGAAGATCCTAAAGAGTATGAAGAGTGTAATGTCTATAACATTGCCAAACTCTTTTTAAATGAGAGTGAGCAGAAAGAGCTTCAAGAGCGTTACAAACGCGGCGGTGAAGGTCACGGTCACTTTAAACTCTACCTACATGATCTTATCTGGGAGTATTTCGGTCCCTATCGTGAAAAGCGCGAATACTTTGAAAACAACCAAGATGAAGTGCGTGACATCCTCGCTTTTGGCGCTTCAAAAGCACGCAATGTTGCTATGCCTATTATCGAAAAAGTTCGTCAAGCTACCGGAATTAAATACTAAGAGTTACTCTAGCTCTTAATCCACTATAAGGAGTTTACACTCCTTACCTCCTCTTAAATCTCATTAACTATACTTCGCCAAATTATAATTGTATAAAAATGAATTTGAAAACAGTTCAAAGGGTAAGTAACGTAGGCGGTGTGACACCGGAACTCAATCTTGTGTCAAAAAAAAGAGTTTATCGCTGTCGGTCCAACCAGACCATAAGACCTTTTTGTGCATGCAGACGGTTTTCAGCCTCTTCGAAAACAACACTTTGTGGACCTTCTAGTACATCTTCACTTACCTCTTGACCACGATATGCCGGTAGACAGTGTAAAAAGATCGCTTTATCATCAGCTTCTGCCATCAGCGCTTCATCCACGATGAACCCGCCAAATGCTGTAATACGCTCCTCTTTTTCATCTTCTTGTCCCATTGAGGCCCACGTATCTGTTGTTACTACTGTTGCACCTGCTACTGCCTCATGAGGAGAATTTGTAAAGATCAGTTTTGCACCGCTCTCTTTAGCGATGGCTTCAGCTTCCGCTCTAATATCAGCATCCACTTCATAGGCATGAGGTGTTGCAATACGTAACTCAAATCCAAGTTTTGCCGCTAACATTATCCATGAGTGGGTCATATTGTTACCGTCACCAACATACGCAACCACAAGGTTCTCACTCTTGTTATGCTCAATCATTGTCATATAGTCAGCTAACAGTTGAATAGGATGATAAGAGTCAGTCAGTCCATTGATAACCGGTACTTTGGAGTATGCCGCAAACTCTTCTAACATACTGTGTGCAAAAGTACGGATCATCACCATGTCACACATTGACGAGATAACGCGTGCCGTATCTTTAACCGGTTCACCGCGTCCCAAATGGATATCACGGTTAGATAAAAAGAGAGCATGCCCGCCCACTTGAAAGATACCGGTATCAAAACTGACACGTGGCCGCGTTGAACTCTTTTCAAAGATCATTGCAAGAGTCTGATTTGACATATGAGGTTTTCGTTCACCGCTTTTAAGCTCTTTTTTGATTGCTAAGCCCAA
>JAUWLG010000192.1 GCA_030613795.1 Helicobacteraceae bacterium | reverse complement strand
AGGCCTCACCGCTCTGAAAATCGCACAGGAGCACAAGCGCATCAAGATGATTGATCTGCTTCTAGAGTATGGAGCTATGGTGACAAAAGAGGACTAATTTTGAATTTTGAAAAGATGGCGAAGCTCATCTAAAAGAAGACTGAACTTATAAAAGTTTCAGATTTGGTGCAGGTTGTGCAAAACGCAGACCGAAGGTGTACATCGGTACGATATCTCAAACTAAACATACTAAATGTATGTTTAGTGAAGAGTAAAATAGCATTAAAAAACCAAGATGTGCCGAAGCTGGAACTTTTTAAAATACACCGCCTAGGGAGAAGCGGATATTATGTTCTTCTTTTGTATTGGTATTATGAATATACTCTAATGAAACAGGAACAGACAGACGGTTCAGCAGTAATAACTCAAAGGTCGCACCAACAGTTGACTCATTATAAACGGTGTGCCCACTACGCACATCACGACTAAAATCGGCTTGACCAAAGTCTTGAATATCATAATAACGGTGTTTCACATAGATGAGTTCACGTGTTAAAGAGAGTGGAAAAGTAAAAAACAAGATCCGTCCATTAAACTGTTTTTTCAAGGCAAGTTCACCATACGCTGCCTGTTTAACAAAACGGGTATATTCCAAAGAAGGCATCACAACTGTTGTCGGATCACGAAAGAGAGTGTTGGCAAAATTTGTGAATTTAACACCACGGGTATAATCTGCGTCAGTCGGTGTTGTAACATTTCTGTCAAAATCACTTCGAACACCTTTTAGTGCCATAGAGATGTAAAACCTATAAGGTAGGTCATGTGAAAGTGCATAATCAAAACCATAGGCCAAATCAGATCGGTCATATGAGCCAAAAAGCTCAAAGGCATTCACATAGTTGTTATCCATGGCCTGGAAGTAGTGTTCAATGTGCGAGATATCCCCACTCACTATTAAGGGAGAACGGGCATTGTCATCATAATCCTGATAGTAACTTAACTGTAAATTGGCCTTGTTGTAACCGCTTTGAATGACCGGTAGAGCAAGAAAAGCGGACAAGCCGTAGTTTCGATTGTCTTTGTCAATGTCAAATCCATAAGGGCTATAGCTATTGTTTGCTTCATTGTACAAATGGTATGTGTTGGCATCACCTTCATTATAGACGCCGTACACTGTAACGCCAAAACTCAAAAGATGTGCATTGTTTTCATACCCTGCACCAACGATCCCTACTTCATCGAAGCCACTGCTTGCAAAAAGTGAAAACCTGTTTGTCAAAAGCGGATCTATAAAAGCTGCAGAGACTGCATAGGTAAAGATAAGGCTATCATTTTTACTCGCTGCACCAACCGAGACTTGTGTACCTGCATAGTGAACATTAAGCGGTCCATAATACGCATCATCCATTGTAAGTACCGTTTCATCTTTTATGTCGTCTGCCTGATTAAGGCTCGCACTGGCAAAATAGGCCTCCTCTTCAAAAAAGAGCTTTACATCATATGGACTTTGCTCAGAGACTTCTAGCTGATTAATAACATAATAGTAGTTATCACTGCCGATCGCTGCGATCAAGACCTCTTCATCATTTACAAGGCGGGCCTCTACAACATTATCAGCTTTAGAGACACGTTCTACTCTCTTACCGTTTAAGCGGTACAGCGAGCTTCCTTTTTTGCTGTTCGCAACAAAATAGACATTGCCTCTGCTGTCCACATCACTGACAATCCCGTAATAGCCCTCATACTCATAGATCGCTGTTCTGTTTTTATATAGTGTTCGTGTTTTATCATTTTGTACAAAATAGTATAGGTTGTCATCTCTGTCGATATAAACAGATGAATTGACCTGTACATAAAACTGCTCGCCTACATACAGTTGCGCCTGGTCAAAAGAGCTTGGGATATCAAAGTAGACAGGCAGACCGTCTTTTAGATAGCCCTGGATCATTTTAGATTCTGTACCCTCTTTGATATGCCCATCTTCATCAAACAGACCCATATAGATCTTGGTTGGATCAGTAAAACCACTGGCTTGCGTAAAGTACTGGTCATGTTCATTGATCAGCTTACTCTGAAAATAGCTGTTACGCTCTTTTTCAACATGTTTATCTTTTTTGAACAGTCGTACAAGTTCCGGAGCACGGTAGGCGTCCGAGGTCAAAAAATAGACCTTGTCGCAATTGCTGTTAAGTGGAGTGAACCTTTTTGACGTGGCAAGAACATCACCTTGTGCCTCTATAAAACCTTGAGCCTCGTCCAAAAGCCATCGGTTAAATCCAGCCAACGCCTCTTCATAACTCTCATCAAAGGTCATCTCAAAGATATGGTTGATACGAAATGGCCATAACCACGACTTAGAGTGGTTGTAAAAGAAAGTATCAACCTTCTTCAACCCATGTTTCTCAGCTAAATAGAGTTGAAAAAATCCACCAATAATATAGTGCCGATCATAATAAGGAAAAGCATAAATAGATTGATTATAGAGAAATTGTGCATTAATATGACCGGCTTTCGCCTGCAGTAGTGTCTCTGCTTTAAAACGTCCACTATATAGGCGCCCCCCATTTCCATGCCAGGACTCATTTAAGACCGCGTTTCCTTCTAATAGGTTTGAACTGATCATTGCGTTAGGGAGCGTTAAAAGAGGAAAAACACCTACGGTCAAAAAGGCATTACCTAAAACACTATGCAACCCACGTGTGACTACACTCGCCTTAGGATTGATCTGATAATTATGTGCCGTTTCATGATACAGAAGTGTATTTAGCCAGGATGTTGATGAAAAATAGTCATTGGCCGCACTGCCACCAATGTAATTGATCTGCATATTGAGAGGGTACTGTGTCGAAAAACCATTTGCGATCTGGTTTTGCTGAGAGATAATTCCCACATGCAAGGTTGAGTCAAGTTGATAACCAAAATAGTTCTCATACTCTTTGTTGATCAACGGCTCTAAAGCCATTGCCTGTTCAGCTGCATATCTGTTCTGCTCAGTGAAGATCATCTCTACATTATCTTTTTCAGCCTTGTAGTACTGCTCATCACCGGGAACAATCGCCACACCTGCGTAAAGTAACTGCGATAAAAATATCAATGATAATAGGACTAATGGTGAACGCAGTTTGGCTTTTTTCATTTTATATTTCTCTAAATAGTATGTGAATTATTATAACTGTTGAAGCATTAAACTGTAATAGTGGTTATTGATCATAAATAGATAGAAAAAGAGAGAGTTTTAGATTTAGTAGAGTTTGTATTTAAAGATTGAAAAAATCGCTAACTTAAAAAAGTTTAGATTTAGTGTAGATTGTGTTTGAGGATTGAAAGGCGTACTCAAAGGTACGCCGTCAAGCATCAGACGCAAAATGCGCCGAAGCTAGACTTTTTTAACAAGAAGGAACGTTTCCTGAATCAGAAGCGTACTCGAAAAGGAAATCTTTAAGGTGCTCAGAATATTTTTTGAATTTTTTACCTTCAGCATATTTTTCGCCTTTAGTACCTTTGTGCCATGCAATAAAACCAGCGTTGTCATCTGCAAATGCAGCTGTCCATTCGTCTTGAGTTTTCATTGCAGCACCTTTAGTACCGCTACCGTGACATTTTTTACACTGCTTAAGGTAAGCTTTTTGACCTTTTTTGATGTCAGCGTTTGCAGTTGATGCGAACATACCTAGTGCAACTACTGTTGCTAATAGAATTGAAGTCTGTTTTTTCATTTCTATGATTCCTTGTGATAAATTTGTGACAGTGTATCACGGATAGAGAAAACTAAAGATAAAAGTCTTGACTTATATCAAGACTTTAACTTAGCGTTACCTATTAACTCATATTAAAATCGTCATCTTCATTATTATCAGCCGTTTTTACTGCCTGACGGATCTTGTCTTGACGCATTTTACGATTACTGGTGTGTTTAAGTTTCTCTAACACCTTATCGTCATCGATAGCCATCTCTTTTTTTATCGCATCATCATCAAAACCGGC
>JAUWLG010000026.1 GCA_030613795.1 Helicobacteraceae bacterium | reverse complement strand
GTGGTGCATGATACGTCCGCCTGTACACATACCGCTGCCGGCAATAATGATGGCCCGCTCTTTAACATTGTTGATCGCGAGAGACTGGTCTCTTGTGGATGTCGTTTCAAGGCACTCAAACGAAAAAGGATCATTGCCGACGGATGCATGGAATTCAACCTCGTCACTGAGATGGATAGGGTATTTGTTGTACAGTTCGGTCGCTTTAATGGCCAGCGGACTGTCAAGGAAAACATGGCACTTCGGCAACTCCCCATCTTCGTACATCTCATGCAGCAGCCAGAGAATCTCCTGGGTACGCTCAAGCGCAAATGAAGGTATTAACACGTTTCCGTCATGTTTAAGGGTCTCGACGACGGCCTTTTTGAATTCATCAATACTCTCGTGCATCGGTTTGTGGTTTCGGTCCCCATAGGTCGATTCGATAAAAAGTGCATCGGTTTTATCGAGTGTATCGGCGCTGTCGATGATCAGTCGGTGAGGGCTGCCGATATCGCCTGAAAAGACGATACGCTTGGGTTCACTCTCTTCGTGGTAGTCGATCATGACAAAAGCACTCCCCATGATGTGGCCTGCATTGCCTAAAGAGACCCTAATGTGCTGGCGCAGTTTATGGTGTTCGAAGTATTCGAGTATATGCCACTTTTTCGCAAATATCTGGTGGACGTGTTCCTCTGTATAGAGCGGTTCGGAAACGCTCTCTTCTTCACCGCGCCGACGAGCCTTCCTTTTCAAGGTTCTGTACTCTTCTTTGAGAATTCCCGCACTATCGAGCAGCATGATTTTGGCGATATCATGCGTAGGCTGAGTGGCAATGATCTCACCGCTAAACCCCTCTTTGACCAGCTTTGCGACCCTCCCTACATGGTCAAGATGGGCATGGGTTAAGATCAGATACTGGATTTCGCTAGGATCGAATTCAAACGGCTCATAGTTTCTTTCACTGCCGCCGTCTCCTTGAAACATACCGCAGTCGATCAGGATCTGTACCGAATTGATCTTAACAAGATGGCATGAACCCGTCACTGTTTGAGCTGCTCCGTATGATGTTACTTTTGCCATATTGTCATCCTTTACTTTAGGGGTAGTGGGCATCTGTTTAATATGCAAATCCAATTACGGAATCTGGATATCGTCTCTATATAGTCCATTGTAGATCAGGAGCATGAAATCAGACCTTAATTAATTAGAATAAGGTATGTTTTCCAATAGTTGTACTTTCATCTAAATGATCTTTAGGTGCTGTGTGAATTGGCACTAAAAGAAACCGAATTGATGATATATATAATTTGATAAATAGGTAGTGCAAAGAAAGGGACTTTTGTAATCAATTTTTTCTTTAATCGCGGCGGAAACTCTTGTTCTGCCATTGTAATCCTTCTATATTGGAGGCATTGGTTTTAGATGCGAAAATGGAGTAAAACCATAAGCACCAAAAATAGCACTGCAAATTTTGCTGAAATTATCCCATATTGGCTTTTTGTTATCAAGAATTTTGGGAATAGAATGCACCCACTATTCAAGGTTCAGGTGTCAAATCCTGAATTTTGAAGATTTAATAGCTGTCTCTTCGCTCAAGCAGCCGTGAGATTTCTCTTGGCTTTACCGTTAACCTGCTATACTCCGATTTGTGTTTTATTTGTCCTGAAGGATTTCCTTTGGTCATATGCACTGTTTCAGGCAGCATACACTTCGAGTTGCACCCTCCCGTCAATATTTGGCACATACTTAACTATGGACACCTATACAAAACGAATAATAAATGATTAAAAACAAGCTCCCTTATTACCCGTACCGTGATTATATGATAAAGAAGTACGGCGAGCCTCTCTTTCGGGTTCCGATAGATCTGGAACTCGGATGTCCGAACAGGCGTCCTGATGGTTCCGGAGGCTGTACGTTCTGCCCTGAAAACGGCGCGCGGGCCACTCAGACACTCGATGTCAAGGGTACCGAAGCACAGCTCGAAGCGGGGATTGCATTTGCGAAAAAGCGTTATGACGCACGCCGTTTTATGCTCTATATCCAGGCCTATACCGGTACCTTCACTTCCGTTATCGAACAGAAAAGACACTACTCCGAATTGCTTGCCGCCCATCCGTTTGATGCCATCAGCATCGGCACCCGGCCCGACTGCCTCTCCAAGGCAACACTGGAGTACCTGAGTGAACTGAACAAAGCGATCGATGTCTATGTCGAGCTGGGGATCCAGACCATCCATGACGAGACATTAAAGCGTATCGGACGGGGTCATGACTGGCAATCAAGCCTGGATGCCATTGAAGCGCTGAAAGCACATGGCATCAAAGTCTGTGCCCATATTATCGTAGGGCTCCCCGGAGAGGATCGTACGCACTATGTTCAGACTGCCAAGGCACTGGCCAAACTGGGACTTGATGGCATCAAGATCCACAACCTACATGTCATCCGCGGTACACAGATGGCCGATGAATACCTGCAAAAGCCTTTTGCCATTCTGAGCGAATACCAATACGCCGAAGCGCTTATCGAGATCATCCGACATCTCCCCGCAGACCTGCCGCTGATGCGCTTTGCTACGGATACGCCCGAAGCTGACATCATCGCCCCGCACTGGAAGATGATCAAAGGACAGTTTCAGGAGTATGTCATTGCGCAGATGAACTACCGCGGATATAGCCAGGGGGATCTCTTTGAACCGCAGCATGAAACAGATTTTGTCCCCCGGCTCAAACCATTTAAATGCGCCGATGGCAGCATTACACTGTGGAATGAGGAGTTCCGCGATCATTATCACCCCAAATCGGGAGCAAGGGCACAGGCCAGAGAGCTTTTTCTGGCACACTCTTTTTTACATAAGCGGCTTGAAAAGGCACCTGTGCGGCTGCTTGATATCGGTTTCGGTATGGGGTACAACAGCCTGCTTGCCTGTGAAGAGGCGCAAAGCATAGCTAAAAACAGACTGGAAGTGAGCGCCCTTGACCAGGACCGCGGCATACTGCTTGAAAGCGCTGCCGTGGTACAAAATACCGATAAGGACAGACTGAAGTGGCCGGCCATCTTGCATCGGCTCTATGACAGTGGCACATATGAGGCAGACCGTTTCTCTATTACCCTTTATCACGGCGATGTCCGCCATGCGCTTAATGAGCAGACAGGGCTGTTTGACCTGATCTTCCTCGACCCGTTTATAGAGCGTTCCAATTGCAAAATGGTCACGCTGGATCTGTTTATCTGCCTGAAAAAACTGTTAAAAGAAGATGGCGTTCTGATCTGCTCTACGGCTTACGCAGCAACACTCTCAGGCTTGGAACATGCTGGTTTCACAGCCATGCCTGCAGGCAGAGAGCAGAGCGATATCCAGGGCGTCGTTGCAAAACACTCCGCGTTGACATCCAAAACTAAAACCGTACCCTACCGCGATCCCTACGGCATCTGGACCGACCGGAAGATCCGCCGTTATCGAGAAAAAGAGATTGAAAGCATAAAGGAGGAGATTGATTTTGGATAATAGTGCAGTCTCTTTTGAGGCGAGGGCAAAGTGCTACCGCTGCTACCGTCCAAAGAGCAGCTGTATGTGCGAGCATGCCTATCCGGTAGATACCAAGACAAAGTTTGTGATCTTGATGCATCCTAAAGAGTTCAAAAAGATCAAAAATGGAACCGGACATCTCACCCATCTGTCGCTCACAAACTCTGAACTTTATATTGGCATCGATTTTTCGGATCATGCACGGGTGAATGCACTGACCGACGATCCGACCAATCACTGTGTACTGCTTTATCCTCTGTCAAACAGTAAAGTATTAAATGAAGGAAGTATTGCTCAAACGAACAAAAGAACGGTGATTTTCATTCTTGATGCGACGTGGGATTGTTCTAAGAAGATGCTGCGTGTTCGTTATGTTAAAAGAAAAGAGAGAAAAAGAGGTCAGTTTTTTCATAAAGAACTGGCACTAAAAGACACCGAATTGACACCGAGTAATGTTTATGTTGCTTGAAAGTGTTTGTTTAAGGGGTTGATTGGTTAAGTGGCTCCGGATACTGGATTCGAACCAGTGACCAAGTGATTAACAGTCACCTACTCTACCGCTGAGCTAATCCGGAATATGAAAAGTGTTAAGAAAAAGTAAACTGCTTTACTTTTTTAACTTTGGAACCAAAATCGTTGTACGAAGTACCGATGACGGCTACGAGGCGAAATTATAGTGAATGAAGCCCCTAATGTCAAGACTTTTTTCGTTTTCTTTGTATATTTTCTGCAGGAATATAAAATTCCAGTTTTGCACGCTCGATGATCTTTACTTTTTTCTCTTCTACTAAGGCTAAAAGTCTATTTTTACTCTCTTTGTCAAACAAGATCTCTACATCTTCGGGTGTAAGAGGGCGCTTGTCTAATGTGTTGATGATCTCCTCATCTGTATAAGAAGATTGGGAAAATTCAGCGTGTACTCTTGACGCGATATTGATAGGCAGAGAAGCGTCGAATTGCGTTGCGATGGTGTGAAGCTCTCCGTATGATATACCTTCTATAGGGTAGGCAGGAGGTCTGTCTATAGTGCCGATGTCGATACGCAGTGCATTGACGTCTGCCAAAACATCATTCAATGCTTTGATCTCCTCTTCTGTATCATTCAATCCTCGTACAAAAAGGATCTCGACAAAAAGTTTTCCTTTGTATACTTTTGAGAAGGCTATGACAGCATCAACAACTTCGTCAATATTTAGATCAGGATGAGGGCGATCGATCTTTTTAAAGATGTCGGGTGTAACAGCATCGAGTGAGAGTTTTACCTGGTCGAGTTTCAGAAGGGTGTTAAACACCTCTTTATCGACCAAGGTCGCACTGTTTGTCAGGATCAGCGTCTCTTTATCACCTTTAATGGTATCAATCTCATCGATGAGTTGATCTAGGTGAGGATAGAGCGTTGGCTCGCCGTTGGCAGTAAGGGTGATTTCATCGATGTTTTGATGTTCTTTTAGAGCAGTCTTGAGTTCAGTGATGATCTCTTCAACACTGACTACAGTCTCTTGATGGTCAACCGTTGCGGCAGGCGCAAGCTCACAGTACAGACAGTCAAAATTACACTGTTTATGACTGGGAGAGAGGTCGATGCCTAAAGAGACACCGAAGCGGCGAGAGTGGACAGGACCGAAGATGGTTTTCAAAAAAGTTCCTTTTTTGAAAAGGAAAATAGTGAATGGGGAATAGGAAATAGGGTAAGTAAAGAAAAGAAAGTGTTTAAAGAATTATTGTGGATACTATAATGTTCCCATTTCCCATTTCCCATTTCCCATTTCCCTCGTTAGACTTTACTAACGCGCTGGCACTCTTTAACAAAGTGTATAGCATTTTCAACTGGTACATCTGGAAGGATTCCGTGACCCAGGTTAAAGATGTGACGAGATGTGCCCATGATCGATTGGATCTTCTCTACAGACTCAGTTGTCATCTCTTTAGAGTAGAGTCTTGTAGGCTCCATGTTGCCTTGAAGGACATATTTGTCACCAAGTTTCTCTTTAGCAAGCTCCATAGGCGTGCTCCAGTCAACACCGAAGACATCAAAGTTGCCATAGACCTTGTCTAAAAATGCAGGGATGCCTTTAGGGAACATGATGACAGGAATATGCGGGTACTTCTCTTTTAGGTACTCAGCGATCTCGACCATGTATTTCCAAGAGAACTCGTCATATTTGTCTGGCTCGATCGCTGCTGCCCAAGAGTCGAAGATCTGAACAACATCGATGCCGCTTTGGATCTGTTTTTCCATGTACAGTTTGACGACTTCTGTCACTTTTGCAAGAATGTTATGAAGAAGCTCAGGGTTAGAGTACATCAGCTTTTTACAGATGTTGTAGGTCTTAGTCCCTTGTCCTTCGATCATGTAGGTTGCAAGAGTCCAAGGTGCTCCTGTAAAACCGATGAGAGCAATGTTGTCACCTCTCTCGTCAAGTTGTTCTCTTAGTAGTTTGATGGTGTCAAATACATAAGTAAGTTTACTTGCTGCTTCGTCTCCGCCGATAAGTCTGTCTAAGTCCGCTTGCGTCTCGATGGGGTCATTGAACTTTGGACCTTCGCCTTTGATAAACTCCAAGTCCATCCCCATCTCATCTGGGATAACGAGGATGTCACTGAAAAGAATAGCAGCGTCAACGCCAACAATGTCAAGCGGTTGGATCGTTACTTCAGCAGCTTTTTTAGGGTCATGACAAAGGTTAAGAAAGTTTCCTGCCTCAGCACGAACTTTCATATACTCAGGAAGGTAACGACCGGCTTGTCTCATCATCCAAACTGGGGTGTATGGTGTAGGTTTACCGAAACACGCATCTACAAATATCTTACTCATTTAAATCCTTTAAAGGTTTGAGGTCAATTAGACCTCATTTATTTTACGTTTGAAACTAGTGTTTCCCTACTTTTCCTAAAAAGAAAAGTCCGACTGCAACAGCGGTAATAGAGAGTGCAAAGTACAGCAGATCTAAGGCTCCGCTATACTCTGTATATCCAACTTTTTGAAAAAATCCGACAACGAGGACCATAACGATCACTTTTGAGATCTTGTCTTTGAGCTGGTCTAGAGAGTGGATCGCCAAGATCTTGTTCTCTTCACCCTCTTCTTTAGCAGCATCTATCTCAGAGATAAAGAGCTCATAAAGTCCAAAAGAGAAGATCAGCATAACGACGCCGATAAGGTACAGGTCAACTGCACCGATAATTCCGCCCACAACATCTTCATGAAAATGTTCAGGATGTGCATGAGTAAAGTAGGTAGTAATGACATATTTTGCCGTTACAAAAATATCAACACTTGCAACAGTAAAAAGTATTACTGCTCCGATAAGACCGAAAACCACCGCCAGGATTACAATAAATCGTGAACTCCATAAGGTGTTTTCAAACAGTTTTTCCAACATTAGTTTGCCTCCTGCATTGCAACCCATTTCTGAGCGATTCTAACGGCATTAGTAGCCGCACCGACACGTAAATTGTCAGCTACAACGAACATGTGCAGCATGTTGTCACGGTAGAGGTCGTTTCTAATACGCCCGACAAAGGTCTCATTTTGGTCAACACACTCAGCCGGCATCGGGTATTCTGATGCTTCAGGGTTGTCGATGACAACAATGTTCGGTGCTTTTTTAAGAAGCTCGCGTGCTTCGTTTGCATCAACCGCACTGTCAAAAGTAAGTGTCAACGCTTCTGAGTGACCACGAAGAACAGGGACACGGACACAGGTCGCACTTAGCTCTACGTTTTTGTGTAAGATCTTTTTGGTCTCATTGACCATTTTGATCTCCTCTTTGGTGTAGCCATTTTCCATGAAAACATCGATTTGAGGGATGACGTTGAGGGCTATCTGGTGAGCAAATACTTTATGTTCCGCTTCGTTCAGTTTAAAAGCAAAGAAGGCTTGCATCTGTGTTACAAGCTCTTCCATCGCCACTTTACCGGCACCAGACGTTGCCTGGTAAGTACTAACGTCAACACGTTGAAGATCATACGCATCGTCAAGTGGTTTCAGTGCCTGTACCATCTGGATAGTCGAGCAGTTAGGGTTTGCGATGATCCCTTTTGTCTGCCAGTTGGCAATGTCTTCAGGGTTAACTTCAGGAACCACAAGAGGTACCTCTTCATCCATGCGGTAGTAACTGGTGTTGTCAATAACAACGGCTCCAGCCTCTACTGCAAATGGAGCATATTTTGCAGAGATCGATCCGCCTGCTGAGAAGAGGGCGATATGGATTTCCTCTTCATCAAAAATGGTCTCCGTCAGCTCTTTAATCACAAGTTCTTTGTTGTTAAACGTTACTGTATTACCTGCACTGCGACTGCTCGCAAGTGGTACAAGTTTGTTAAGCGGGAAGTCGATCTCTTCTAAAACACGTAAGATCTCTTCACCGACGGCGCCGCTGGCACCGACAATTGCTACATTATAGTTAGCCATATATTTTATTCCTTATTCGTCTTAATTATTAAAAAAGTGTATCGTTACCGTCTTCATCGACTTTTGGTGTCGGCGCAGGAGCTTCAGTGTTTGAGCTTTCTGTATTTGACTCTTCTGCCTCATCCTCTTCCGGTTTCTCGATCTTTGGACAACGGGCAATACTGACAACATCATCGCCTTTAACGATGTAGACACCAGAAGTGTTACGGCTTGACTTAGAGATACTCTGCATATCAACACGGATCATCTTACCCTCTTTAGTAAGCGCCATCATGTCCATCTGCTCATCAACCATAACGGGACCGACGACTTTACTACCAGTCTTCTGGTTGAGTTTCATTGCAATAACACCTGAACCCGCACGGTTAGTCAGACGGTACTCTTCAGCAGTTGTACGTTTGCCGATACCTTTTTCACTGACGGTCAGGATCTCCTGCTCATCACTGTCGATCACATTTGCATCGATGACTCTGTCCTCTGTGTGTTTGAACTTGATACCGCGGACACCACGAGTACTTCTACCCTGGTCACGTGTCTTCTCGATCTCGAACTTGATACACTGTGCTTTCTCGGTCAAGATAAAGAGATACTTGGTCTCAGCTGTTGCTATCTTCGCGGTGATAAGTGCATCATCGTCATCAAGTACGATCGCGCGGACACCGTTGCTTCTGATATTAGAGAATTCAGATAGTTTAGTACGTTTAACAACACCGTTTTGGGTGAAGAAGACCAGTGATTTGTCATCATTGAAATCCGTTGTAGGTAAGATCGAACGGATCTTCTCATCTGGTAATAAGTTAACAAGATTGACCACTGCCTTACCTTTAGCCGTACGTGAACCCTCAGGGATACGGTAGACTTTAAGCCAGTGCAGTTGACCACGGTCGGTGATGAAGAGCAGGGTGTCGTGTGTCATACATGTAAAGAAGCTTTCGATAAAGTCATCGTCATATGTCGTTACAGCTGTTTTGCCTTTACCGCCGCGACGCTGTTTCTCGTAAGAGGCGAGCGGTACACGTTTGATATAACCACGGTGCGTAATGGTAACGACCATCGGCTCATTTGGAATAAGGTCTTCAATGTCGATATCGTCATAGTTGTCTTCTAAGGCTGTACGGCGCTTACTGTCATACATATCATAGACTTCTATTAGTTCATCGCTGATGATCCCTTTAAGGATCTCTTCACTTTTCAGAATTGATTCTAGGTATTCGATAAGTGACAAGACTTCACGAAGTTCATTTTCAATTTTTTCACGCTCAAGACCGGTCAATTTTTGAAGACGCATATCAAGAATGGCTTGTGCCTGGATTGCAGAGAAATCAAACTCGCTGATCAGTCCCTCTTTTGCTTGTTCAGCGTTACTACTTGCACGGATAAGCTTGATGATCTCTTCGATGTGGTCAAGTGCTTTTTTAAGACCTTCTAAGATGTGCGCTTTGGCTTTGGCTTTTTCAAGATCAAAGATCGTACGACGGATAATGACTGTTTTACGGTGGTTCAAGAAGTGTTGAAGCATCTCTTTAAGTGCAAATACACGCGGCTCTTGGTTAAAGATAGAGAGCATGATAATACCGAAGGTCGTCTGCATGTTGGTCGATTTGAAAAGGTTGTTAAGAACGATCTCACTCATCGCGTCACGTTTAAGTTCGATGACAACGCGGATACCTTCACGGTCAGACTCGTCGCGAATGTCAGAGATACCTTCCACCTGCTTATCTTTAACAAGGTTGGCAATACTCTCGATCAGGCGAGACTTGTTAACCATATATGGCAACTCATCGATGACGATGATGTCTTTTTTACCTTTGATTTCTGTGTGTGTCTTAGCACGTACTTTAATACGACCGCGACCAGTCTCATAAGCATCCAAGATACCTTTTTTACCGAAGATCGTACCACCTGTTGGGAAGTCTGGTCCTTGAATAAACTCCATAAGTTCTGGAAGTGTTACATCCGGATTCTCAAGCATATGGCGAAGTGCAGAGATGATCTCATGCGGGTTGTGTGGCGGGATGTTTGTTGCCATACCAACCGCGATACCAGATGAACCGTTAATAAGGAGGTTTGGAACACGTGTAGGAAGAACGTCCGGCTCTTGTGTTGTACCGTCGTAGTTGTCAAGCATGTTGACAGTCTCTTTTTCAAGGTCTTTCAACATCTCACCGGCATACTTGGTCATACGTGCTTCGGTATAACGCATTGCTGCTGCGTTGTCACCGTCAACAGAACCGAAGTTACCTTGGCCGTCAACAAGTTCCATACGCATAGAGAATGGCTGTGCCATACGAACAAGCGCGTCATAGACCGCTGTATCACCGTGTGGGTGGTACTGACCGATAACATCACCGACGATACGTGCAGACTTCTTGTACTTAGCTCCTGCAGAGAGGTTCAGTTTGTCCATTGCGTACAAGATACGGCGGTGAACAGGTTTAAGACCGTCACGTACATCTGGAAGGGCACGTCCGATGATAACACTCATCGAGTAGTCGAGGTAACTCGCCTTTAGCGTGTCTTCAATGTTAATGTTTTCGATATCACTATGTTCTAACGTGTCGCTCATTAAATTGCCTTAGTTTGGATAAATTTGAGTGATAATACATAAAAAGGGCTTAAAGGCACCTCCAAATGCCGTATAGAGCACAATTTGTGTTTTTAAGTTTTGTTTAAAAATACTCAAAAGGCTATATTTTGGAAATATAGGGCATT
>JAUWLG010000245.1 GCA_030613795.1 Helicobacteraceae bacterium | reverse complement strand
TGAGGGGATTCATAAAGTATCGTTGTATAACCATTAAAAAGTGCTTCCTGCAGTCCATTACTGCGTTCACTCCCCTTATGTGCTAAAAAGCCAAAAAAGAGCATCTGCGTCGCGACAAAGCCACTGGCGACAAAAGCTGTTAAAACAGCATTCGCCCCCGGCAAGACATCGTACTCAATACCGTTATCAATGCAGTATCGTACAAGGGTCTGACCCGGGTCACTGATACCCGGCATCCCGGCATCACTTACATAGACAATATTTTGCTCAAAAAAAGAGGGCTCTAGTTTCTCAACAAAATCTGTCTCATTATGCGAATGCAGGGGGATAAACTCTTGTTCACGACGTTCAAGGTTGTAACGTGTATCTAAGATGTTAAGAAGTTTTTTGGTGACTCGAGTATCTTCACAGAGTAGAATATCTGCTTTTGAAAGGGCTTCCATGGCACGCAGCGAGATATCGCCGATATTGCCGATGGGAGTAGGAACTAGGGTAAGCAATGCTTACTCCTAAATTATTTTGCGTAACGTGCTTTGAATTTCTCAATACGTCCGGCAGTATCTACGATCTTCTCAGAACCTGTGAAGAATGGGTGACACTCATTACAGATGTCAACACGTAGTTCAGGTTTTGTACTTTTAGTAACAAATTCGTTACCACATGCACAAGATACTGCACAGTCAACTGATGTTGGGTGAATCTCTTTTTTCATTGTTTTGCCTTTTGTGCCACGTCGTGTACGTAGTCACGGTATATTTTTAGAATCCGTACGGGTGCGGATTTTAAGAACGCGTATTGTATCCAAATAAGTTGAAAGTTACAAGAGCCATGTCCGCGGACCCTTCTCGTTCCCATGCTTCAGCGTGGGAATGGGACCAAGGAAAATAACTTCAATATTCAATTAAAACATATAAAAGTTTTAGATTTGGTGTAGATTGTGCAAAATGTTTGCCCGATAGCGCACTAGTGTGCGTGGAGAGGCAAACTTTTACGATGTGGCATTTAGTGCCACCCTGCATAGAGCTTTAGCTCTTTATATGTAAGATGCGCCGAAGCTAGAACTTTTACAGAAGTATCTTCGAAGCAATCGCCGTTGCTGCTGTTTCAGAACGTAGAATCATAGGTGTATCAAGACGAACAATTTTCTGGTTTTCTAAAAATGCACGTTCCGCTTCGCTAAGACCGCCTTCACTGCCGATCAGAACGGTGTCAATGTCACTGCTGTCATCCAAAACCTCATCACAAAAATCAAACACGACCGTCTGCGGGTTTTGCTTGACAAAGGCTTCGATATTTTTCACCTCATCAAAGTCCATCATCTCACTGCGCCCGCACTGCTGCATTGAATTCTCTAAGATGCGCTCGTAACGTTTAAAGTCCGGTTTGAAGTTTTTTTGCGAGCGGTCACAGTAGATAAAGGTTATCTTGGCGACACCAAGTTCATTCAGCAGCGGCAGTACTTTTTCTACCGATTTACTGTCAACCACACACCAACCGATATGTAGCTGCTTAGGGGCAGTTACCTGTTCATCCTCGGCACTTATCAGCTCAAGAGCAGCACTTCGTCCATCAATATTTATGATCTTATAACGATAAAGCGTCTCACTGGACTCTTTTTGACGGAAACCAAGTTCATCACCAATTTTGTGACGTCGTACTTTGATAATGTATTTAAACGATTCGCCTTTTAGTATTAGCTGTTCTTTTCCAGCCTCTGCATCAAAGAGAAATCTCAAAGATACATCCAAATACTAATAAGCAGTATCAGAGCGATCTCACTGATCAAGATCGTCTTTGCATCTTTTTTATACTTGTCAAAAGCACCCTCTTCTATAATCGAGGCATATTTCAAAGGTCTTGAACGTTTGATCTCAAAAAAGATAAGTACGATCGATAAGACGATCATTGCGATATTGGGGATCGTAAACTCAAGATGTTTTGCAGCCATCATAACCATACCGGTAAAGATAGGGGCAAACATCGCCATCAAGATCAGCGGACCTTGTATACGCATCTTGCGAAGATAGGCCATAACATCATTTGCACGCTCAAGCTGCCATAGACTTGCCGCAAATATAGCGACCAACAAAAACACGCTAACCCAGTGGATAGATAAACTCATATTATACATTGCATTCATAACCAAGATTTTACACAAATTCTTCTATAATCTTTCTGCTTATTAGATGTATGATAAAAGGATTTCTATGGCTGTTACTGTTGACGAGGCACTCTCACTTATTTTTGAACAGGTCAAACCCAAATCTAAACAGTTACTGCCTATCGAAATGGCACTAGGCCATGTCTTGGCTGAAACGGTCACTGCCACACACAACCTGCCCCCTTTTGACAACTCTGCTATGGATGGCTATGCAATTAAAGCAAGTGATGCAGGCGGATCTTTAGATTGTGCCCATACGATCTTTGCAGGTGATAAAGAGGAGATCAAACTCCAAGACAGAAACTGCATCAAGATCATGACGGGGGCACGTATTCCTCACGGTTGTGAAGCTATTGTCCCTGTTGAAGAGACTACTGCTGATGGCGATAAAATCACCATGCCTCAAAATGTCAGAGCAGCTCAACACATTCGCCTTACCGGTGAAGATATCCAAAGTGGTGACCGTCTGCTTGAAAAAGGCGAACGCCTTCACGCTCATCACATCACCCTTCTCGCCTCTCAAGGCATCTCACAAGTCAAGGTCTATAAAAAGCCTCGTGTGGCTCTTTTTGCTTCTGGCAGTGAGCTTAAAATGCATTTTGAGCAGGTAACAGAGTACCAACTTTATAACACCAACACGCCCACCATTATGGCGCGCTGTCAAGAGCTTGGCTGTGAAGTGCAGTTTATCGGTACAGCTGTCGATAACTTAGAGTGTATTCATGAGCACATCGAATCAGCACTCGACTCTGACCTTATCATCACTTCGGGCGGTGTCAGTGTCGGTGATGCTGACTATACCAAAGAGGCATTTACTGCCTTTGCCTACCCCAACATCTTTGAAAAGATCGAGATCAAGCCGGGCAAACCCACTACCTTTGGACGAATTGGCAATACTTACGTCTTAAACCTACCGGGTAATCCACTTGCTGCTGCACTGATCTTTGAGATCTTCGGACAGAGCACCATCAATGCCCTATCTGCTGTCAAAGAGAAGTATCTCTCTACCATGAGTACCAAACTCAAAGAGAGTTATA
>JAUWLG010000309.1 GCA_030613795.1 Helicobacteraceae bacterium | reverse complement strand
GGTTAATGCCTCGATATCGCCTATCTTTGATGATAAAGGAGAGTTGATCGAGTACATTGCCATCCGTCAAGATGTGACTGACATTATCCTTCTCAATGAAGAGATCAGACATACACAAAGTGAACTGATCTATCGTATGGGTGAAGCTGTTGAATCCAGAAGTAAAGAGAGTGGCCATCACGTTCAACGTGTAGCTCACTACTCTAAACTATTAGCACTAATTGCCGGGTTGGAGAAAGAAGAGTGTGAGATAATTTTTGCCGCATCCACAATGCATGACATTGGAAAACTCTCGATTCCTGATGCCATCTTGCTTAAAGCAGGTGGCTTGAGCGATGAAGAGTGGACGGTGATGAAAACCCATGCAGAGGTAGGCTACAAAATACTGGAAGGCTCCGAGCGTCCGCTTCTTAAAATGGCAGCAACCGTCGCTTACGAACATCATGAACACTTTGACGGCAATGGCTACCCTCGCGGTATTAAAGCGGATGAGATCTCTATCTATGGACGTATCGTTGCCATCGCTGATGTTTTTGATGCCCTTGGAACAGACCGTATCTACAAAAAAGCTTGGCCTTTAAAAGATATCTTCGAGCACCTCAAAGAGCAGTCCGGTAAACAGTTTGACCCGGAACTCATAGAACTGGTTCTAAATCATCTTGACCAGTTTCTAGAGATCAAAAACAAGTTTCAAGACCAATAAAACTTTAGAGATGCCCTTTATAAGGCTTGTTCAATAGAGACGAGGGTTATGTTCTGTTAATTGCTTTTGAAAATCTATTTATGCATTTAAAATAAAGTAGTGCAGTAGAAGAGTTTGTAAAAAGAGCAGCCGGAACTGCCTTTTTACTTTTGTAGATTGTTAGATCTTGTCTTCGAGTCTATTAAGGCGTTTGTCCGTCACAAAGGTACCAAACGGGATCAATGAAGCGATAAAGAAGATGACACTGTCTTTCATCGAAAACTTATGTTTTTGTGCAGCTAGCATCAACAGGGCTATAAAAATAATAAAAAGTACACCGTGTGCCATTCCTACAATTTTAGTCGCAATGGCAATCCCCATCATATATTTCATTGGCATAGCGATAAAGAGCAGTACCAGGTAAGAGATCCCCTCAATAAAACCGATAATTCTAAAATTCCCGATTGCATCATTATGAATATTTTGTAATAACATTAGCATACACCTTTTTTTGATGCAATAATACCTAAGTATACTTATAATTTTTATTCGATGAGATAATTAAAGTTTAGTATTAGTTTTAAAGAAGTTATTCGTAAAAGATGTCAAAAGTCCAATGGACTTTTGAAGAAAAAAGATGTTTATATATCTGTTTCAACTATTTTTGTAATCTGTTCAAAGTACTTGGATCACCCTCTTTACGCGGTATGTAGTTAATAAGGAAATCCCCTTTCTCTCTACCTTTCGCAAAACTACTGTGGTGAAGTGGGGAATCAACCATAAGAGGTAACAATCTTGCCTTCATTCTCGCATCTTCATTGCTCCAGTTCTCATACTCTATTCTATAAAGTGCACTATAGATAACCGCCCGTCCCATACCATGATAGCAGTGGATCAGCACCGGGTATGAACTGTTGTCATCAAGCACTTCAAAAAACTCTTTTAGTGTCTTCTTTGTAGGTACTTGACCTGATGGAATATTAACGTGTCTGATGTTTGTGCCGTATTTTTTATTGATCGCTTTAATGGCAGCATCTTCTTTGTTGATATCCTTTTGCTGTGCCGGGTTCAATCTGTCCTGTACGCCCGGGTCCAACAGATCGATCACCGTATTGATATTATTAGAGATCAAAAAGTCTTCCAACCTGTCAGGAGTGATCAAAGCAGATTTATAGACCTTGTTGGGGCTGATCTCCTCAAATCGGAAATTATAGTTGTTGTACCATACATAAAGCAGACCGAGCACCACAAGAAACAGAGGTACTGTTATTTTTAAAATACGTTTCATCATAATATTCCTTATTATGCAGATAATCAGGTAAGAAAGAGAACAGAAGCCAAAAGATGCTTCTGCAAAAAATTAGATATCTTGTTCAATAACTTTTTTGAACTGACCAAAATAGACAGCATCAAGATCATTTAGGCTCATCTCGACATCATTGACCTTCAAGTCAGTTCCGCCAACGGTACCGATCTTCTCACATGCCAATTCGCCAAGCATCCCTTTGAATGCGTCTGCGTTTTCAGGAGCGACTTCGATGATCGCGCGGCTCATAGACTCTGCGAAGATGTCACGTGCATCATCAATGTCATTGATAACAACGTCACAGCCTAAGCCGCTAGTCGCTGCCATTTTGGCAAGAGCGATCATTGCACCACCAGAGCTAAGGTCTTTTGCACAAGAGAGAAGACCTTTTTTGTTCGCTTCGATAACGAGGTCCCAAAGTGCCAACTCTTTTTTGTAGTTGATCTCCGGCAGTACACCTTCAACAGTTCCGCACACCTCTTTCATATAGAGAGAGCCGCCAAATTCAGATGCTGAACTACCGACTAGGTAAAGGTCGTTGCCAGCTTTTTGGAAGTTAGAGAAAAGAACACTGTC
>JAUWLG010000199.1 GCA_030613795.1 Helicobacteraceae bacterium | reverse complement strand
TTACCTTAGAGGTTGCCTATGTTAAATAGCCTGTATTCTGGAAACCGTTTACGCGTTGATTTCGCTAAAACTCCACAACAGATTGAGATCCCGAACCTGTTACAACTTCAACAAAGTTCTTATGACAACTTTTTGATGATTGATAAGAAAAACCGTGATGCCAGTGGTATTGAGAAAGTTTTCTCTTCAGCATTCCCTATCCATGATGCACAAAACCGTCTTACGATTGAGTACCTGGGCAGCGTTGTTGCTGCACCTAAGTACACTGTACGTGAATGTATGGAGCGTGGACTTACTTACGCTGTATCACTTAAGATGAAGACGCGTCTAGTTCTTTGGGACCGTGATGAAAACACTAAAGAGAAACTTGGTGTTAAAGATATTAAAGAGCAGTCTATCTTTGTTCGTGATATCCCTCTAATGACGGACCGTACGTCATTTATTGTTAATGGTGTTGAGCGCGTTGTTGTTAACCAGCTTCACCGTTCACCGGGTGTTATCTTCAAAGAAGAGCAGTCGACAACTGCTGGAAATAAACTGATCTATACAGGTCAGATCATTCCGGATCGTGGTTCTTGGTTGTACTTTGAGTACGATCCTAAAGATATCCTCTATATGAGAATCAACAAGCGCCGTAAAGTGCCTGTAACGATCATGTTCCGTGCTATGGGTTACTCTAAACAAGATATCTTGAAGATGTTCTACCCGCTTCAAAAGATCAACGTTTCTGAGAACCAGTTCACTATGGACTTCAAACCTGAAGAGTTTGCCGGTCGTCTTGACTATGACCTGGTTTCTGAAGCAGGTGAAGTTCTTTTAGGAGCTAGCAAGCGTCTTACTGCTAAAAAAGCTCAGAAGTTCCTTGATGATGGTGTAAAAGCTGTTCAGTACCCACTTGAGACACTTATAGAGCGTTACTTGGCAGAGCCGATCATTGACCCTGAGACAGGTGAGATCCTTTTTGACACAATGACAGCTATCGATGAGACTAAACTTAAAAAGATGGCTGAATCCGGTGTGACTGAATTTGTTATCGCTAATGACTTGGCTGAAGGTGTTGATGCATCGATCATCAATGCATTCAATGCAGATGCTGACTCGCTAAAACTTCTTAAGCAGACAGAAGAGATTGAAGACGAAAACGACCTTTCAGCGATCCGTATCTACAAAGTGATGCGTCCAGGTGAGCCGGTAACAAAAGAGGCTGCAAAAGCCTTTGTTAACCAGCTTTTCTTTGATCCAGAGCGTTACGATCTGACAAAAGTCGGTCGTATGAAGATGAACCATAAACTAGGTCTTAATATTCCTGAGTACATCACAGTACTTACTAATGAAGACATTATCAATACTGTTAAGTATGTGATTAAAGTTAAAAATGGTCAAGGTCATATTGATGACCGTGACCACCTTGGTAACCGTCGTATCCGTTCTATTGGTGAACTTCTTGGTAACGAGTTACACAATGGTCTGATCAAGATGCAAAAAGCGATCAAAGACAAACTCTCTACGATGAGCGGACCGATGTCTGAGCTTATGCCTCACGACCTAATTAACTCTAAGATGATCACATCGACGATTATGGAGTTCTTCTCAGGTGGACAGCTGTCTCAGTTTATGGACCAGACGAATCCGCTTTCAGAAGTAACACACAAACGTCGTCTCTCTGCACTAGGTGAGGGTGGTCTTGTTAAAGAGCGCGCGGGCTTTGAAGTGCGTGACGTTCACCCGACACACTACGGACGTATCTGTCCGATCGAGACGCCGGTGGGTCAGAATATTGGTCTTATCAATACTTTGGCTGCTTACGCTAAGGTAAATGCGCTTGGATTTATCGAAGCACCATATAACTTGGTTAAAGATGGACAAGCACAGAATGGTCCTGATAATGTTGTTTATTTGACAGCGACTCAAGAAGAGGGTAAGATGATTGCTGCCGCTTCTAACGAGATCGATGCAGACGGTAACTTTGTAGAACAGTTGATCGAAGTACGTCAAGATGGCGAGATCAAACTTGGTAAAGCAATAGATTGTGAATACATGGACCTCTCATCTCAGATGGTTGTCGGTGTTGCTGCGTCACTTATTCCTTTCCTTGAGCATGATGATGCCAACCGTGCACTTATGGGTTCAAACATGCAGCGTCAGGCCGTGCCACTGCTTAAGCCACAAGCACCAATGGTAGGAACAGGTATTGAAAAACTTGTTGCTCGTGATGCTTGGGAGTGTGTTAAAGCAAAACGTGCCGGTCGTGTTGAAAAAGTCGATGGCAAGCATATCTTTGTATTGGGTGAAGATGAAAGCGGTACGTTTATCGATTACTACCCACTCGAAAAGAATCTTCGTACCAACCAAAACACAACATTCAGCCAAAAAGCGTCTGTTAAGATCGGTCAAGAAGTAGCTGAGGGTCAGATCATCGCGGATGGTCCAAATATGGATCGCGGTGAGTTAGCACTTGGTGTTAATGCAATGGTTGCGTTTATGCCATGGAACGGTTACAACTATGAGGATGCGATCGTTATCTCTGAGCGTATGATCCGTGAAGATGCCTATACATCTGTTCACGTTTACGAAAAAGAGTGTGAAGCACGTGAACTTAAACACGGTATCGAAGAGATCACTCGTGACATTCCAAATGTTCGTGACGATGAGCTTTCTCACCTCGATGAGAGCGGTATTGTTAAGCTTGGTACAACAGTTAGCGGCGGTATGATCCTTGTTGGTAAAGTGTCACCAAAAGGTGAAGTCAAGCCTACTCCGGAAGAGCGTCTTTTACGTGCTATCTTTGGTGAAAAAGCGGGTCACGTGGTTAACAAATCACTTTACTGTCCGCCATCAATGGAAGGTGTTATTGTTGACATCAAGATCTTTACGAAAAAAGGGTACGACAAAGATCCTCGTGCACTGGAACTTGAGAAACAAGAACGTGACGAGCTGGAGCGTGAGCACTACGACCGTCTTCTTATGATCGACAAAGAGGAGATGATCCGTATTGAGTCTATCTTGACTAAAGCGGAGCTTGTTGCTGATGTAACGGTTAATGAAGTTGAGTACAAGATCGGTGACAACATCAAGGCTGAAGATCTTGCAAACGTTAACCGTTTTGCGATGAACAGTGTTGTTAAATCGTTCTCTGAAGAGGTTCAGGCGAAATACAACTCGACTAAGAACCACTTCCAAAAGCAGAAGAAAAAGTTCCGTGATGAGCACGAAGAGAAGCTGAATATCTTAGAAAAAGATGACATCCTTCCAAACGGTGTTACGAAGTTTGTTAAGGTTTACATCGCGACTAAGCGTAAGCTAAAAGTCGGTGACAAGATGGCAGGTCGTCACGGTAACAAGGGTATTGTCTCTATTATCGTTCCTGAAGTTGACATGCCGTACATGGCAGACGGACGTTCAGTTGACGTATGTCTGAACCCGCTGGGTGTACCTTCACGTATGAATATCGGGCAGATCCTTGAGATGCACCTCGGTATGGCGGGCCGTGAACTCGGTCATCAGATCCAAGATATCTTTGATGCGAAACAAGCTGACTTTATAGCTCAGCTTCGTACAAAACTGACTGAGATCGCTGACGTTGCACGTTTCATGAATGCAGGCGAAGTGATCGCTGAGATGAATGATGAAGATCTATTGACATTCGCTCGCGACTGGTCAAATGGTGTTAAGTTTGCAACACCGATCTTTGAGGGTGTTGACACAGCAGAGTTCGCAAAACTATTCGAAATGGCTAAACTTGATGATGACGGCAAGACGGTTCTGTTTGACGGTAAGACAGGTGCTCAGGTCAATGAGCGTTTTAACGTTGGTTACATGTACATTCTTAAACTGCACCACTTGGTTGATGAGAAAGTACACGCCCGTTCAACCGGGCCTTACTCTCTTGTTACACAGCAGCCG
>JAUWLG010000109.1 GCA_030613795.1 Helicobacteraceae bacterium | reverse complement strand
ATAAGACAAAAGCCAATCCATACTACATCGTTTTAGGTAGTCTGTTGTTACTCTTTACTATTGGCACACTATTGGTCTATTTGATCCACCACTCACCGGAAATATTGATTTGGATTGTCAGCATTTATGTAGTGTTGATTCTTTCTGAGGTTATAAACAATTACTTTTATAGAAAAGAGATCGACGATCATTTATAGAAGCTTATTTGATGCTCTGTTTTATACTGCTTGTGCGTCTATTTGAAAACAATAAGTGAATACTCTTTAGAACTATTCTTAATTAGCTATGAAGTTCGCAGAGGTGCTAATTTGTACGGTTTAAGATTACTGAATAATTTAGTATAATTGCGAAAATTATTACAATTATGTAAAAGGCTATCAAAATGTCAACATACGTTTTCGGACACACTAACCCGGACTCTGACTCTATTGTCGGGGCTATCTCTCTTTCGTACTTAAAAAACCAGCTTGGTGAGGACTGTGTTCCTACACGTCAAGGCAAGGTCTCTCCTGAGACAGAGTTTATATTAGAGAAGTTTAACGGCACACTTCCTGAGCTTAAGACTTCGTACGCGGGTGAAGATGTATACATCGTTGATTACTCTGACCTTGCACAGGCGCCTGAAGACATTTTGGAAGCGACTGTACTTGGTATCGTTGACCACCACAAACTCGGTGACCTTACGACGTCAACGCCGCTTGAGTGCTGGATCCGTCCTGTAGGCTGTTCAAACACGATCATCAAAGAGATGTATGATGCTTACGATGTTGAGATCCCTAAAGATATCGCCGGGATGATGCTTTGTGCCATTCTTAGTGACACAGTTATCTTTAAATCACCGACATGTACCAAGGTTGATACTAAGGCATGTAAAGAGCTTGCGAAGATTGCAGGTGTAGAAGACTATAAAGCACTTGGTATGGAGATGTTCATTGTTAAGTCGGCTGTTCAAGGTGCAACGGCTAGAGAACTGACAACACGTGACTACAAAGAGTTCGCAATGGGCAGTGAAAAAGTGGGCGTTGGCCAGCTGGAAGTGGTTGACTTGAGCGTCTTTGACGAGATGAAAGAGGACCTTTTTACAGATATCGCGAAGTTGAAAGAGGAGGGTGGCCTTCATACCGTGATGCTTCTTTTGACAGACATCATGAAAGAGGGCTCTCAGGTACTTGTTGTCAGTGATGACGTTAGCAAGGTAGAGAGTGGACTTGATGTTAAATTAGAAAACAATGAAGCTTGGCTTGACGGTGTACTTAGCCGTAAAAAGCAGATCATTCCTTTCATTCAACCACAGTTTTAAACCCTCTGCGTCCTGAACTTTGTTTAGGATGCACTTCTAAACAATTTCAAAAAATCATTACGATCCTCAAAGGCTAAGAGATGGCAGACAAGACATTTATCAAAGGTAAAGACCGCGACCTTGAATCGACTATAGAGACGATGCACGCCAAGTTAGAGGCTTGGGACATTCATGTAGAAGAAGCTTCTTGGTTTAACCCTGTTCCTTATGTCCACTCCCTGCACATCCGTGACAAAGCCTGCGGCTTGATGTTTACAAACGGCAAGGGTGCCAGTAAAAAGTCTTGTCTTGCCAGTGCCTTGGGTGAGTACTTTGAGCGTATGAGTTGTAACTACTTTTTTGCAGACTATTATTTGGGCGAAGAGATCAGCAACGGTGAGTTCGTCCACTACCCTAATGAGAAGTGGTTTGTAGATGAAGATGATGAGATGCCGGAAGGTCTTTTAGACGAAGAGCTTTGGGAGTTCTATGACCCTGAAGATGACTTGGAACCTGAAAATATTTTCGATCTTAACTCGGGTGTGGGTGAACGCGGCATCTGCGCGCTTCCGTTCGAACGCCAAAGTGACAGCGAGACGATCTACTTTCCGGTCAACATCATCGGGAACCTCTATGTCAGTAACGGTATGGCTGCCGGAAACAGTGTGAATGAGGCGAGAACGCAAGCACTCTCAGAAATCTTTGAACGTTATACTAAAAACAAGATCATTGCTGAGGGGATCAGCCTGCCTGAGATCCCAGTTGAGGTTATTGCCCGTTTCCCTCATATCGAAGAGTCGATTGCGCAGCTAAAGGCGCATGGCTTTAACCTGCGAATTGCAGATGCATCACTGGGCGGAGTCTTCCCGGTTATCAGTGTCACGCTTATGAATCCTAAAGACGGTTCTGTCCTGGCCTCGTTTGGTGCGCACCCCTGTTTCGAGGTAGCATTAGAGAGAACAGTGACTGAGCTGCTGCAAGGACGGGGAGTAGACCAAGTCGATGACTTTCAGGTCCCTTCATTTAACAAAGCAGAGGTCGCTGATAACCATAACCTCGTCGAGCATTTCATTAACTCAACGGGACTCATCTCGTATGACTTTTTCAAAAAAGAGACAGATTACGAATTTGTTGATTGGAACCATGACGCTGACACACATAGTGAGTTTGACTACCTTTGCAAGATCATTCATGAGAGAGACTTGGAGATCTACATCGCGGACTATCAACACCTTGATGTCTATACCTGTCGGATCATCGTACCAGGCATGTCAGAGATCTACCCGGTAGAAGATCTGATGTGGAGTAACAACAACGAAGGTGCCCACTACAGAGAGTACCTCCTCTCTTTAGACACACTTGGTGAAGAGGGCTGGGAGAGTGTCTTGGAAAATCTTGAAGATGAAGGTCTTCAAGATGTTCAAAAAGTTGCTGAGTTCATCGGTGTTGCAACTGACCCGGGTACTGGGTGGGCCTCACTGCAAGTCGGTACGCTAAAAGGGATGTTGGCCCTGGCTCTTGAAGATTATGAAAAAGCGATGGAGTGGAACAGCTGGTCTCTGCATATCGGTGAACTAAACCAAGAAGAGAAACAGCATCATCACTGTATTAACGCACTGCTTGAGATCGTGATAGATGATGAGAAGAGCTATGCCAGCTATAGAGGTAGTTTAGAGCTTCTGTACGGCACGCAAACACTTCAGGAGTGTGTTGACCTGGTTCAGGGTAAAACACAGTTTCACGGCCTCCATTTCCCAGGTCTGAGCCTAGAAGGGTTTACAACACATCAAGAGCTCCTTGACGGTTATAAAAAACTGCATAAAGCAAAACAAGAGAATTGGAAATAATATGAGCGATGAACACAAAAACAACCCACTTCACGGCGTGACACTTAAGATGATACTGACTGATCTGGTTGAGCATTACGGCTGGAAAGAGTTGTCCAACTATGTGGAGATCCGCTGTTTCTATAACGACCCCTCTATAAACTCCAGTCTCAAGTTTTTACGAAAGACACCTTGGGCTAGAAAGAAAGTCGAAGATCTCTACGTTGACATGGTTAAGGATAACGCTAAAGATTGAAATAATATTTTAGCCCTAGATGATACAATGCCTATACAATTTTATTAAGGAAAATTCTTGATACACAAAGTTAAAAAATATGCCACGACCAACACCTTAGTCCTTCTGGGAATAGGGTTTGGTGTTCTCTTTGGGATCTACTTTCCGGAACTCGCTCTGCAGCAGAAGGTAATAGGCTCCGCTTTTATCGCTTTTTTAAAGATGCTAGTGGTGCCGCTTGTCTTTGCCAGTATCTATACTGCTATTTTGGGATTAGGGTCACTTCACCATCTTAAGACCATCGGTGGACGCACGATAGGACTTTATGTCTTGACAACAGCATTGGCTGTAGTCTTGGCAATTGTGGTGATGAACATCTTCACTATTGGTGCACCGGTAAGCAGTGAAGGGCTTGAATTTGAAAAAGCTGCGAGTATCGCACCGTTCTCTTTTCAAGCGATGATACTCAGTTTTATCCCGACAAATGTCTTTGGCTCATTAGCAAATGGCGCGATGATGCAGATCATCGTTTTTGCCATCTTGTTTGGTGTGGCTTCTCTCTATCTTAAAGAGTCAGAGCAGGAGTCTATGAACCTATTCTTTACCGCAGTCAGCAATGTCATGTTAAAGATGGCAGAGTGGGTTATCTTGATGACACCTATCGGTGTCTTTAGTCTTATCTCCTATGTTATTGCCGAGCAGGGCATCGATGTTATTTTGGGGCTATGGTCATATATTTTGCTGGTTGTGGGTGTCATACTCTTTCACGGCATCATCACTTTGCCGGCCGTTTTAGCCTTTTTCGGTCGTGTGAACCCTTATCAATATCTCTCTGATGTCCGTGAAGCACCGATCATGGCGTTCTCAACAGCCTCTTCTGCTGCGACACTGCCGGTCTCGATGCGTGTTGTTGAAGAGATGGGCGAGGTTGATACGAAGACGGCTTCATTTGTCTTGCCGCTCGGTGCAACGGTCTCTATGGACGGTACGGCTGCGTACTTGACCATTGCTGTGCTCTACATCGCAAACCTTGCCGGTGTAGACCTTAGCTTTGGCGACCAGGTACTTTTAGGCGTTACGGTTGTGGCTTTGAGTGTCGGTGTTGCAGCACTGCCGAGTGCCTCGCTGGTCATGATGGTCGTCATCCTTAACCAACTGGGCCTGCCTGTTGAATACATTGCAGTGATCGTCGCGGTGGACCGCATCTTGGACATGTGTCGTACCTCGCTTAATGTCACCTCTGACCTTGTGGTTACAAAAATTGTCGATCAGTACGAAAAGAGACGTGTTTAATACCAATGCATTCTATAGAGCTTCTTTATGAAAACAGTGCCTTTGTCCTTATAGACAAACCTGCCGGTCTTAATTTTCATAGTGAAGAAGAAGCCGGTCTTGTTGTGCAGACAAAAGAGCTTTTAAAACTTGAAGAGCTCTATCCTCTCCATCGTCTGGACAAAATGACCTCCGGCTTGGTTCTGTTTGCCAAGACAAAAGAAGCCGCTCAGATCTTTGGCAAGATGTTCGAAGAGCGTCAGATCGAGAAGTACTACTTGGCTATCTCTCTACGCAAACCTAAAAAGAAACAGGGATGGGTCAAAGGCGATATGCAGAGTGCCCGTCGCGGTGACTGGATGCTTTTAACTACCAACAACAATCCCGCCATTACCCAGTTTCATTCGACAGCCCTGCGCGTGGGAGAACGGGGATTTTTGATCAAACCCCACACCGGAAAGACCCATCAGATCAGAGTAGCGCTTAAGAGTCTAGGCGCACCCATAGCCGGTGATCTTCGATATGCCAGAAGTGAAGAGGCTAAAAAGGAAGACAGAGGCTATCTGCACGCGTATGCTCTGCGTTTTACCTTTGAGAATGAAGAGTATGCTTTTGTCCAAGCGCCAAAAGAGGGTGAACGTTTTTTAAGTGCGTCGTTTCATGATACACTTACACAAACATGGGCAAAACCGTGGGAGCTGTTTAAATGAAAGAGATAGAGAAGATACTGCATGAGGGCGAGAGTGTTCTGGTCGACGCCAGTCTCTCAAAGACATTTTATACCAGTATCGTCTCGCTCTATCTTCTTGGCATCGTTCTGTTCTTGATAGGGTATGAGTACGAGATCGGTGTTATCGGTGTAGT
>JAUWLG010000189.1 GCA_030613795.1 Helicobacteraceae bacterium | reverse complement strand
TTCATAGATCTTGGTGTTGACAGTTTTGTCTGTTTCAAGCTCTTGCATCTTCTCCATAGAGCGGCTGATGTCAGTATAACCGCTGATCTTACCGCCGGTGTAGATCGGTAAAGTGTATTCTAATTTTGTTTGGAAGTAGTTTGTACTGCCTGGATTGTTTAGATCGTCAGGTTTATGATCAAGCATATCTGGACCAAAGTCTACCGAACCATCGAAAATATCCCCAAAACCAAAATCACCAAAAGTTGCTTGGCGTGAAGTCAATTTAAAACCAAAGACATTGCCCGCATCATCAGAGTTCGCGGCATTTAAAATAAGGTCTAAACTACCCCAGTTCATTGCACTTGCCTGATCGGTCTTCGCCTGAGTACTTTGGAGCTCAAGTTGCGCCGCTTTGATCTCGAGGTTATCTTGTTTTAAGATCCCTATCGCCTCATCTAAAGTGATACTGTGCTCACTAGAGAGGGTAGCCCCATAGAGAGACAAACTTACGGCAAGTAAGCTGCTTATCATCTTCATGTTTTCTCCTTGCAAAATTAATCAAAAATATCTATATATATTATATCATGTAATTATATATGTCATATATCAAAAAAATATCACATTGACGATTAAAACAGGTAAAAAAAACAAATAATATCGTCAGGTAGCTTGTAATATTTTCTCGAAATGTTCTAAAGGGCACCTCTGAGACTAACTAGAACTTTCAGAGGTGTCCTTAAGTTGTAAATAGGGTGTAAATAGGGTAAAATTTCAAAAATATATCATGAAAAGGCCTTCACTATGGCAGTAATCAGTATGGGAGACATCAAAAAAGGTGTCCGTTTAGAGATTTCAGGTGTACCTTATAAAGTCGTTGAGTTCCAACACGTTAAACCGGGTAAGGGCGCGGCATTTGTCCGTTGTAAAGTAAAGAGCTTTATCAATGGTAAAGTGGTTGAGAAGACGATCCATGCAGGTGACAAGTTTGAAATACCGAACATGGAACACAAAACAATGCAATATCTTTATGATGATGGTGAGATGTACCAATTCATGGATAATGAAACATACGATCAACTAGGTCTTACATACGATCAGTGTGAAGACGCCAGCAAATGGTTCAAAGACGGCATAAATGTTGATATCGTATTTCACAATAACAAAGCGATCAGCGTTGAAGCACCGGCGACTATGGAACTTGAAGTTACTGAAACAGGTCCTAAGGACAAGGGTGATACTACAAGTGGTTCTAAAAAGCCGGCAACACTTGAGACAGGTGCTGTGATTCAGATCCCTTACCACATTTTGACGGGTGATATCGTAAAAGTAAACACAGTAGATTCTGAGTACCTAGAAAAAGTTAAGTAGCTTCGGCACATCTTGCACATAAAGAGCTAAAGCTCTATACAGGGTGGCACTAAATGCCACATCGTAAAAGTTTAGCTCTCGGCGTACCCGATGTACGCAGTCGGCTAAACGTTTTGCACAACCTGCACCAAATCTATTAACTTTTACAAAGTTCAGAACTGGTTAAGATGAGCTTCGCCATCTTTCTATAATTTCCCATTTCCCATTTCCCATTTCCCATTTCCCATTTCCCATTTCCCATTTCTGGAGGCAAAGCCTCATGTGCTACAATAATACAAAACAATATGAGGAAAGATCATGCCAAAAGTATTAGTACCCTTAGCAACAGGTTTTGAAGAGATCGAAGCGGTTGCGATGATCGATATTATGCGCCGCGGCGGTGTTGAGGTCTTGGTTCGTGCACTTGACGACAATATGGATGTTGTGGGTGCAAACGGTATTACAGTGAAAGCGGAAGGTGTTGTAGCAGATTTAGGTGCCGATGATATTGATATGATTGCTCTGCCGGGTGGGTGGGGCGGTACTGACCGTTTGGCAGTAGATGCGAATGTACAGTCACTTCTGAAAGCGATGGATGCCAAGGGGAAAAATATCGGTGCGATGTGTGCAGCGCCGTTTGCGCTCAAAGCAGCAGGCGTACTGAAAGCAACCTACACTTGTTACCCGTCTGTCGAAGATGCGATCAAACAAGAGGGGTATCAAGGTGACAAATACCAAGTGGTACAAGATGCCAATGTGATGACCTCAAGAGGACCGGGAACAGCGATCTGTTTTGGTCTGGCTATTGTTAAAAAACTGATGGGTGAAAAGAACTACAATGCAGTAAGAGAGGGGACACTTTCAACATTTTGTGAATAAAGAGTATCTTTCTTTCATCAACGAATTATACGAATATTTTGCTGTCATTCCTGCTAAGGCAGGAATCAAACAATTATAACTTTCTAGACATAGCTACTCGTGGATTCCTGCCTTCGAAGGAATGACAAGATTTTGTAATGTTACAACTATTTTGACTCTTTAAACTCACTCATATCATTAACAACAAACTCATCTCTACTGAGTTGCCCATCGCCATTAACATCCATCTGCTTAAAACGAATCTCTTCTGCTTTTATCATCTCATCTTTGGTTATCAACCCGTCATCATCAAGATCACTGTCTCTAAACACAGCCTCGGCTAACTCCGGCAAAAAGGTGTAAAAACGACTGTTATAGAGGTCTTCTTTAGTGATGGTGCCGTCTCTGTCTGTGTCCATTTTGGCAAATCGCTCATCGATAAAGTCCATATATTCAGCTTTTGTGATGATACCATCTTCATCACTGTCAAATTTATCAAAGAGATAGGAGTGCATCTGTTCGTCACTGTAGTTTGGCTTAAGTAGGGCACAACCGCTAAAAAGTAAGCTGATGATAGAGGTCGATAATAGAGTCTTTACGTACATGTAATAGCCTTTTTTGCAAAGTATATCAAAAGAGAAGAAATAGGATTTAAGGTCTATTTTTATAGATGATCAAGATGAGTAGAAAAAAAGCTAATACAAGCACCAAATAGGGATCGATATACATCAGGCCAATAAAAAGAGCATAGACCAGTCCTAGAATAAAGGCAAGCACGGCGAAAAGCACAAGTGCTGTTAGGAAAAGAACACTATTGCCATGTTGTGACCGCTTTTGGTCGATCCACTCTAATAACTTCTTCATATCTCTATTCTACCACAGTGTTTAACTGATATCTATAGGGTTATGAGACTCTTTTTACAGGTTAAGGTTACGCATAAAGTTACCGGCGATAATGGTACTGCGCTCTTTAAACTGACTCGCGACTTCAGGTTTGTAGATGCTGTCAACAACGCCAAAAAAGAGGATAAGCCACTGATCGAAGGTCTCTCTTTTTAAACCTTGTAAACGCGTGTGCGGAGCAAAAGGGTTACCTCTATACGCGGTGTCACCTAGGGCGATGGAAGCCCAGAAATTCGTAAGCAGTTCGATGTGGGTTTCCCAGAGAAAAGTCTTGAGGTTGTCACCAAGCTTTTCGATGAAAAAAGGTCCGACTGTCTCATCTTTCAGGACAACGGCGTAAAACTTTACAACCATGGTATGGATGTTCACTTTTGTTATTTCATTATGTAGCATTTTTGTGGGGTCCTTAATCTAACAGTCTGACTTGGCGTTTATTTGCCTTGGGCTGTTTTTTTGTCTCATTGCTAGTTTGAGTGTCACGCATAAAGAGCGGTACTTTTCGCCGTTTGTTTTTGGTGATGTCAAGCAACATCGTCTCAATGACGTCTGACTCATCTAATTTTCTCTCTTTAGTCAAAAAATCAAAGATGTGCTGTGTCAGTCGGTCAAGTGAGATTTTCCATGTTGACTGGGTCTCAGCGTAGAGCCATTTAGAAAAAGTGGTGAAACCATCGTAGACCGTGGTCTCTTTAAAAAGAAGGTCCGTGGTGTTGGTGAAGTTGCCGCTGTTGTAGACCAAGTCCCAAAAGCGTGCAAAACGTTTCATATCCTGGATCTGTGCAAAAGTAATGAGGTCGTTTTGCAAGATGTCGTATGGCGGTATGTCAGAGTAAATCATGCCGGACTCTCTGTCGTGGCGTGACATGGTGGTGCCCGAGAGATGTTTTAAGAT
>JAUWLG010000042.1 GCA_030613795.1 Helicobacteraceae bacterium | reverse complement strand
TGTCCAGAACTGGGGTCTGTTAAATTATGATCCAAGTCTCTGTATTATGTGTGAGCGTTGTACGACTGTCTGTAAAGATATGATCGGGGACGGTGCACTAAGTACACGTCCACGTGGTGGTGATGCGATCGAGGCAGAGTTCAAAGAGAGCATGCCTAAGGATGCTTACTCAATGTGGAACAAGCTTAACAAGTCACTGATCCAGCCTAATAATGGCGAGACACTTGACTGTACCGATTGTGGTGAATGTTCTGCTGTCTGTCCGGTTGGTGCTATCGTCTCTGCTGACTTCCAGTACACATCTAATGCATGGGAATTGACAAAAGTTCCAGCTACATGTTCACACTGTTCTGCCGGATGTCAGGTTGAGTACGAAATCAAACACGGCTCTATCGATAACCCTGAACAGAAGATCTATCGTGTACAGAACGAGTGGAACTATGTCTCTCTTTGTGGCGCTGGACGTTACGGTTACGACTTTGAGAATAGAGTAGAAGCTAAAGATGAGGCAGCATTTGCAAAAGCAGTAGAAGCCTTTGAAAAAGCAGACACTATCCGTTTTGACTCTCAGATCACCAATGAAGAGGCACTGATCCTTCAGAAGCTGAAAGAGACAAAAGGATACAAACTTATCAATGATGAAGCACGTAAATTTGCAGCATTTATGAAAGAGTACTCAACGGTTAGCGGTACAGCGACTTACAAAACACCGCTTAAAGCGGTGAACGATGCAAACTTTGTGATCTCTGTCGGTTCTTCTATTAAAACGGATAATCCAAATGCACGTTTTGCGATGAACAACTCAATGATCATGAACAAGGGTGCAGCGATGTACTTCCACCCGGTTGCAGATCCGGTTGTGGATGATATGGGTAAAAATATCATGGCGATCAACCACGCTCCGATGCAAGAAGAGGCAGTGATGTACCTTATTCTTGACCTGTTCGCGAAAAAAGATGCTCTTCCTGCTGAAGTTGCTGATTATTTGGCTTCATTTCACTCAATGAAGACGATCACAGTAACAGAGACGATCAAAGAGAAAGTTGTTGAGATCGTTAAAGAGATGAAAGTCAACGAAGAGACAGGTGAAGAAGAAGAGGTCGAAGTCGAGAAGTCGAAGATGGTACCTAAGAAGGTCGAAAAAGAGGTCGAAGTCGATGACAACCGCCTTTTAGAGATCGTTGGTGCACCGGCGAAATTCGATGAGACGATGGAAAAGCTTCTTAAGAAAAAAGATACCTTCGCAATGATCGTTGGACCTGACTTCTACAGTCATCCGAATGCAGCGAACCTTGCACGTCTAGTCGCTTTGGTTGAGAAGTATACGGAGTTCTCAATCACGATGATCCCTGAAAAAGGGAACTCTCTTGGTGTTGCGATGATCTGTGATCTTGATGAGTTAGGCGGTTCATACAGCGTTGGTTACAATGTTAAAGCGGACTTTGTTCTAAGTGCACAGGGTAACGGTGATCTTGATATGCCGGCTATGAATCAGCAAGAGGGAACACTGACAAGCATTCAGCTTCGTGTGAACCCGACTAATGCTGCGTTAGATTACAAAGGCTACGAGCTTAACGATATTGCAAATGCACTTGGTCTAGATGCCGCATTGACAGTTGATTATACAGCGCAACTCGGTGAGATCGCTGGCTTTAAAACAGCTAACTTCGATGACCTGCCAAATCACTACACTAACAGCGGTGAAGAGATGCGTGGTTATGAGTTGACTGTCCCTAAAGCAAGAAAGGCTCGCGGTGACAAAGTTGCTGAATTTGATGAAGCAGCAGCGATGAAAGAGGCTTTAGTCTACTTAGCGAACCCGACACTTCAGTTCAATGACTTTACCAATGCGTCACATCAACTGAGTGATGAAGCGGGTCTCTATGTGAGTAGCGACTACGCAACAGCGAATGAATTAGCAGAGGGAGATTCGGTTTTAGTCGAGACTATAAAAGGTTCTATGGAACTTAATGTTAAAATCGACAGTAAAATCGGCGGAAATATTCCGTTTGTTCCAAGTTTTGATTCAAATCTAAACAGTGGGGCACTCTTTAACGACTACCGTTTTAGCAGTGCCACTATTAAAAAGGTGTAATTAATGGAAGTAGCATACATTATTGAAACCCTAATCAAGATCGTTGTGATCTTGTTGGTGTTCTCTGCCTTAGCAGGTCTCGGAACCTACTTTGAGCGTAAGATCCTTGCATTTATGCAGCGTCGCCTTGGGCCGATGCACGTTGGTCCATATGGACTTTTACAGGTTGCGGCTGATGGTATTAAACTCTTTACTAAAGAGGATATCGTTCCGACAAATGCAGTTGGACCGATCTTTAAGATCGCACCGGTCATTACGGCTGCAACAGCCTTTATGGCAGCAGCAGCGATACCGTTTTTACCGCAGTTTACGCTTCCGTTTACAGATTATGTAGTTCATCCGATCGTTGCTGATGTCAATATCGGTATTCTTTATGTTCTTGGTGTCATGGCGGTTGGTTTTTACGGACCGCTTCTTGGTTCACTTGCATCAAGCAATAAATTTGCACTGATCTCTGCAGCACGTGCGGCATCGGTATTTATCTCTTACGAGGTTATTACAGGTCTTTCACTGCTTGCACCTTTGATGATGGTAGGTTCGTTCTCGTTGATCGACTTTAACAACTATCAAGCAGGCGGTATCGGGGACTGGATCATCTGGTCACAGCCGGTTGCGTTTCTTCTTTTTTGGATTGCTGCCTTTGCTGAGACTGGTCGTACACCTTTCCACTTGGTAGCGAATGATCACGAGATCATTGATGGTTTTGGTACTGAGTACTCTGGTATGCGTTGGGGTCTGTTCTTCATCGGTGAGTATGCCAACATGTTCTTTATCTCGTTTGTGATTGTACTGCTCTTCTTAGGCGGTTTTGGTGATGGTTCAGTTCTTGGTGCATTCGCGTTCTTAGGGAAAATGGCGTTCTTCTTCTTTTTCTTCTTATGGACACGTGCTGCATGGCCAGATATCAGACCGGATCAGTTGATGTGGTTATGTTGGAAAGTTCTCATGCCTATAGCGTTGATCAATGTTGTGATCACCGGTTTTGTGATGATGTTTTAAGGGTTGATGATGAGTTTAGAAGAATTTGAAAATAGAAATGTAAGTGAAGGTGCCTACTACAAAGTAGACATTGCTGACTACCCGGAAACAGGGTGGGACAAAGCGAAACAAGTTTTCTCACGTGCGATCAAAGGCGAGCTTTTTGTTGGTCTAGGGGTTGTAATGCGTGAGATGTTGAAATTTGACATTCACACGGTTAAGTATCCGTTAGAGAAGTTGCCAATTGGACCACGTTACCGTGCAGTTCATGAGATGCAGCGTCTTTGGGAGTCTGGTACAGAACGTTGTATCGGTTGTGGCCTTTGTGAAAAGATCTGTATCTCTGACTGTATCCGTATGGACACTAAGATCGATGAGAACAGCCGTAAGCAGGTCACTGAGTATACGATCAATCTTGGTCGCTGTATCTTCTGTGGTTACTGTGCTGAAGTCTGCCCGGAGTTGGCGATCGTTCATGGCGGACGTTATGAGAACACTTCTGAGCAGCGTGCACACTACACGAATTACGAAGATATGTTGACACCTTTTGACATGGCACTCAAGGGTCAAGTACCTGAGTACCCAGGTTTTGGTGCTGTTACACCACACGAAGACGAGCGCGTAAAATCTACGCCGCTTGCGTATTAAGGAGCCAGGATGGAAGCTATAGCATTTTACACATTTGCTATCTTAACAACAGTGATGTTTTTGATCACAGTGTTGACTAACCACGCGCTGTATGCACTAAGTGCATTGGCGGCAGGTATGATCTTCATCTCAGCATTTTTCTTCTTGCTGGGTGCAGATTTCTTAGGTGCGATTCAGATCATCGTCTATACAGGTGCTGTTATGGCACTTTATGCCTTTGGTATGATGTTCTTTGATACAACACGTGATGTTGTTGAAAAACGCAACTCTCCGCAGCTTGTCTTTGGCCTTTCAGGTCTGGCAGCATTAACCGTTGTTGCGATCTTTACGGCACCGATCGTCTCTGGAAACATAACAGCGCTTTATCCTGTTATTGATGGTGTAGGCAACTCGCAACAGGTCGGTATGGTACTTTTTACTAAGTACCTGATCCCGTTTGAAGTTGCTGCTGTAATGCTTCTTGTCGCAATGATCGCAGGTATCGTTCTTGCCGGTAAGAAGATGGACCACTCTTTGACACTTATGAAAGAAGAAGAGATCGAACGTCAAACTAATGAAAAGGCTCAAGTATGATGGAAATCACTCTACAGCACTATTTGATCCTGTCAACGATACTTTTTGCTATCGGTCTGATAGGTGTGATGCGTCGTAAAAATCTTCTATTGCTTTTCTTTGCAACTGAGATCTTACTAAACGCTGTAAACATCGCTTTTGCAGCGATATCAAGCTACTACGGTGACCTTACCGGTCAGATGTTCGCTTTCTTCATCATTGCGATTGCAGCGTCTGAAGTAGCGGTTGGCCTTGGTCTACTTGTTCTTTGGTACAAACGTACTGGCAAAATTGATCTTGATGCTATGACATCGATGAGAGGATAGATATGGAATTTTATTTATATACTGCACTTTTTGCACCGATCGTAGGTTCACTGTTTGCAGCACTCTTTGGAATGAGTAAGAAAAACATTATTGCAGGTATCGTCCCTACTGCACTGCTGTTTGTCTCATTCTTAGCGAGTCTGAAGCTGTTGATCTACATCTTAGGCGGCGGCGAACCAATTGAAGTCGAGTTAATGACTTGGATGGCGACTGGTGACCTTTATGTTCCATACGGATTTGTTGTTGATCAAGTCTCTGTGACGATGATGATGGTCGTTACAACAGTCTCTACTGTTGTTCACATCTACTCTATCGGATACATGGACCATGATAAGGGCTTTAACCGTTTCTTCTCATACCTAAGTGCTTTCGTCTTCTCGATGATGGTACTTGTAATGAGTGATAACTTCTTAGGTCTATTTATCGGTTGGGAAGGCGTTGGTGTCTGTTCTTGGCTACTGATCGGTTTCTGGTATCACAAAGAATCAGCTACTTGGGCAGCAAACGAAGCGTTCATTATGAACCGTATTGCTGACCTTGCTATGCTTATCGGTATCTTCTTAGTATACTGGAACACTGGTTCTATCCAATACAACGAAGCATTTGCTGCTATGCCGGCACTTGACAGCTCAGTATTGACAGCGATGGGTGTCTTCTTGTTTATCGGTGCAATGGGTAAATCAGCACAGTTTCCACTTCACACTTGGCTTGCAGACGCGATGGAAGGTCCTACTCCGGTATCGGCTCTTATCCACGCTGCAACGATGGTAACAGCGGGTGTCTACTTGGTTGTTCGTGCTAACCCGCTCTACGACCTTATCCCTGATATTGGTGTTATGATCGCTAGCCTTGGTGCATTTGTCGCGATGTTTGCAGCGACTATGGCACTGGTTAACCGTGACATGAAACGTATTATTGCGTACTCGACTCTTTCACAACTTGGTTATATGTTTGTGGCTGCCGGTCTTGGCGCTTACTGGGTGGCACTTTTCCACCTTATGGCACACGCATTTTTCAAAGCACTCCTTTTCCTAGGTGCCGGTAATGTTATGCACGCAATGCATAATGAGCTGGATCCGTTTAAGATGGGTAACTTGAAGACATCGATGAAATGGACTTGGATCTTGATGACGCTTGCTTCTGTTGCATTGGCGGGTATCTATCCATTGGCAGGTTTCTTCTCGAAAGATCTTATCTTGGAAGTGGCTTTCATTGAGCAGCACTACATTCTATACACGGTTCTACTATTGACTGCCGGTCTTACAGCATTCTACTCGTTCCGTCTTGTTGCCTTGATCTTCCATGGTGATGACAGACACACAGCAAACGGTGTTCACCCACACGAAGCGTATAACTTTATGCTTTGGGGTATGCTGCCGTTGGCTATCTTGGCAGTTATCGCAGGTATGGTCTTCAAAACACCATATTATGAGATGGTCACACAGGTTCTTCCGGCTATTGAGTACCATATACACAGTGCAACAACGTATTGGATCATGACGATCGGTACGCAACTGTTTGTTATCGCGGCAATCGTATTTGCATACAAAAAGTATGCAAAAGCGGTTAAAGTGGACAAAAAAGTGGAGTCTGGTTTTCTTTACCAACTCCTTTACAACCAGTATTTTATTCCACAGTTTTATGAAGAGTACTTCACTAAGATGTACCGTCAGCTTTCAGACATGATGTGGAAGATCGACCAGAAAGTTGTTGATGCATCAGTTGATGGTGTAGCTAACATCTTCTACAACACTGGTAAGAAAACACATACAATGCAAAACGGAAACCTCTCAACGATGTTACGTTGGATGGTGATTGGTACAGTTGTCTTATTGGCACTTGCAGCAGCATTCACACTTGGACAATCAGAGACAGTAGTCGAACTACTCTCTGGATTAGGAGTTATATAGATGTTAGACCATATTTTATCGATCTTGATATTTTTCCCGGCACTCGCAGCAGTGCTTGGTTTTATTGTCCACAAAGACAGTATGCGTGCTTACGGTATTATCGTAGCAACGGTTGAATTTATACTTTCACTTTGGTTGTGGTACTCGTTTGACTCTAGCATCTCAGGCATGCAGTTTATGGAGCAGGCAAACCTGATTCCAGCATTTGGTATCTCATACCTTCTTGGTGTTGACGGTATCTCTCTGTTTATCATTATCATGGCGTCGTTTTTCACGATGCTAGGTATTGCCACACTGACGGAAACACGTCGTATTAAAGACCTTATCATTACACTTCTATTCCTACAGATGACGATGATAGGTGTTTTTGCAGCGCTAGATGCTATCTTGTTCTACGTATTCTGGGAACTTTCTCTTGTGCCGATGCTTCTTATCATCGGTATCTGGGGTGGTCCACGGCGTATCTATGCATCTGTTAAGTTTTTCCTTTACACCTTTGCGGGTTCACTGGTTATGCTTGTCGGTATGCTTTTTATGGCGTTTTACTACTACCAGGCGACAGGTCAATGGAGCTTCTCACTACTTGAGTGGTACCGTCTGATCCTGCCTGAGAACATTCAGTACTGGTTATTTGTGGCATTCTTCTTTGGTTTTGCGATCAAGGTCCCAATGTTCCCGTTCCATACATGGTTACCGTACGCTCACGGTCAAGCACCGACTATCGGTTCTGTGATCCTTGCAGCGGTACTGCTGAAAATGGGTACATACGCGTTTATCCGTTTCTCACTGCCGTTGTTCCCGGACGCGTCAGTGTTCTTTATGTACCCTATAGCCGTGTTGGCGATCATTATGATCATCTACACCGCGATGGTCGCATACGCTCAGAAAGATATCAAGCAGGTCGTTGCATACTCTTCAGTATCACACATGGGTGTTATCATTCTTGGTACATTCGCACTTAATGTTGAAGGTATTACAGGTTCTGTCTTCTTGATGATCGCACACGGTATTGTCTCCGGTGCACTCTTCTTGCTTGTTGGTGTTGTCTATGACCGCCGTCATACTAAACTGATGAGTGACTTCGGTGGACTTGCACATGTTATGCCTAAGTATGCAACGATCTTCGGGATCATGATGATGGCATCAGTTGGTCTTCCATTGACGATCAACTTTGTTGGAGAGTTCCTTTCACTTCTTGGTTTCTACAAGCAGTCTCACATGATGACACTTCTTGCAGGAACGGCTATCATCGTTGGTGCTATCTATATGCTTGCAGCATATAAAAAAGTGTTCTTCGGTGAAGTCACTAAAGAAGAGAACAAAAATCTTAAAGATGTGAACAAGACAGAACTTCTTGGTCTAATTCCATTGACGATCATTGCGATCTGGTTAGGTATCTACCCTAAACCGGTCCTTGAACCGATCAACAACTCAGTTGAGTCAGTGGTTCAACTCATGCACGATAAAGCGATCTCACCTGAAGCAAAATCGGTGATTCCGTCTATCGCAAAATTTGAAACTCAGGAGGCACACTAATGTTAGAAGCAGTTAACGTCTCATTAGCCTCATTAAATGTCGCAACTCTTGTACCAATGGCTATCGCGGTTTTTGGTGCCTTGTCTATTATCGTGATCGATCTAATAAAAGGTGGTTTGAATAAATCACTTTACGTAATGATCTCACTACTATTTTTACTCCTTGACCTTGGTGCTGTTATAGATGCAGCCGGTGTGTTCGCTTCTAACGGTACACAATTAGGTTTCTTTGATGTCCTGCTGATCGATGGTCTTGCTATTTTGGCACAACTCATCATTGTCATCGCATCGATGATGTTCATTCCATTGGCACTAACATCTAAGCGGTTCCATGAGTTCTCTTACCCAGAGTTCTTTGCACTGTTCTTGTTTATGATCGCAGGCTTCCAGTTTATGGTAGCAACAGACAACCTAATCTTGATCTTTGTCGGTCTTGAGACGGCTTCATTGGCAC
>JAUWLG010000031.1 GCA_030613795.1 Helicobacteraceae bacterium | reverse complement strand
TGGCCTCTTTTTTCTTTGCCATTATGGGTGCTTTTGCAAAGCTGACAAGTGACTCGATGAGTTCTCTGGAAGTGGTTTTTTTTCGCAATGTCTTTGGTGTCGCTCTAGTCGGTTACGCTGTGTTGCGAAACCCCATGAAACACACTGGCGGTAGACCTTTTTTACTCTTTTTCAGAGGATTTATGGGCTTTGTCGCACTCTTGGCATTTTTTTATAATATTGCTCACATCCCCTTGGGCGATGCAATGACCTTCTCTAAAACATCGCCTATCTTTACCGCGATCTTTGCTTGGCTTTTTTTACAGGAAAAACTGCCTCGTATTGGTTGGCTTGCGATTTTTATCGGTTTTGTCGGTATTGTCTTTATCACTCAACCCACAGGACTAATGTTCTCTAAAACTGATATCTTGGGCATCTTTAGCGGTATCGGTGCGGCCTTGGCGTACACCTCTGTTCGAGAGCTAAAAAAGTATTATGATACACGGGCTATCGTTCTCTCATTTATGAGTGTAGGTACGGTTGGCCCTTTAATATTACTGCTGATTTCACCATATCTAGATGCACCTGAACTGGATTTTATGTTGGGAGAATTTGTAATGCCAAGTGGAATCGTCTGGTTCTATGTTGCCGGTATGGGCCTTTTTGCAACCCTTGCGCAACTCTATATGACCAAGGCGTATGGGGAGTCGCAAGCGGGCATTGTCGGGGCTGTAAGCTACACTAACATCGTCTTTTCCATAGGAGTTGGACTGTTGCTCGGTGACGCACTACCTGACTTTATAACACTCTTTGGTATAATCTTAATCATTATCAGCGGGATTCTCGTTGTCAAAAAATAGGAGATGATCTTATGGATGCAAATACAATGTACTACGGTGGTTTAGTGGTGATCGCTATTCTTGCTTATATGTCATATAACAGTAATCGCATAATTACGGCAGTTCTTCTGCTTGCTTTGGGTGGTTATTTTATCTATTCACACAACACCGGTAAGACTATTGCAGGCTACAGTGAAGAAGCAGTTGGCGAGTTTGATAAAGCGACAGGGTACAAATAGATGATCTTGATGTCAGGACCTTGTGTCATTGAAAGTGAAGAGAACATCTTTGATATTGCAAAAAGATTGGAGCGTTATCAAGAAGATGAGCGTATAGATTTTTATTTTAAAGCCAGTTTTGACAAGGCAAACCGTACTTCTCTAGAGAGTTACCGCGGACCGGGTCTAGAAGAGGGCCTTCGTATCTTGCAAAAGGTCAAAGATGACTTTGGCTACAAGATCGTGACCGATATCCATGAGTCGTATCAGGTAGAGCCTGTTGCAGAAGTAGCGGACATCTTGCAGATACCTGCTTTTTTATGCCGTCAGACAGACCTGCTTGTAGCAGCTGCTAAAACGGAGAGAATCGTTAACATCAAAAAGGGGCAGTTTATGAACCCTATTGATATGAAGTATTCTGTTTTAAAAGTGCTTAAAACAAGAGGATGCGATGAGGTCTCTTACCAAAATGCGAAAGAGAACGGTGTTCTCTTAACAGAACGCGGTTCAAGTTTTGGTTATGGTAACTTAGTGGTCGATATGCGCTCTTTGGTCATTATGCGTGACTTTGCTCCAGTTATCTTTGATGCAACACACTCGGTGCAGATGCCGGGCGGAGGTGGGGGAACAACCTCTGGTGACAGCTCGATGGTACCGCATCTTTCGCGTGCTGCGGCAGCTGTTGGTGTTGACGGTTTCTTTTTTGAGACCCATATTGATCCAAGCTGTGCACTAAGTGATGGACCAAACATGTTGACGCTAGAAAACCTGTATAAAACAACAGAGATAATTTTAAAAATTCAAGAAACAGTAAAAGGATAAATAGTGAGTTTAATCGAAGGTAAATTAAAAGTTATTAATGGCAAGAAAATTGCTATCGTCAGTACACGTTGGAACCACTTCATTGTGGATAGACTAGTAGAGGGTGCAAAAGATGCGTTTGACCGTCATGGCGGTAATGCTGAAGATATGGATCATGTCTTAGTGCCGGGTGCATTTGAACTGCCGATGATAGTTGACCGTCTTCTTGCAAGTGGTAAGTACGATGCTATCTGTGCTTTGGGTGCAGTTATTCGTGGTGCGACACCGCATTTTGACTATGTCTCTGCTGAGGCAACTAAAGGTATCGCTACGATGTCACTTAAACATTCGAAACCGGTCTCTTTTGGCCTTTTGACTACAGATACTATTGAGCAGGCGATTGAGCGTGCCGGTACCAAAGCCGGTAACAAAGGTTTTGAGGCGATGACAACAGTGATCGAGATGCTTGACCTTTATAGAGAGTTAGAAGCGTAATGGCAACTCGTCACCACGCCAGAATGGCTGTTGTCAGCCTGCTGTACGCATACGACTTGGGTAACAAAAGTATTGCTGATTATACGGATGAAATTTTAGAAGATAAAAAGATCCGCAACAAGCAAAAAGAGTTTGCACTAGACCTGTTCCGCGGGGTCATGGATAATCTACCGTCAGTTGACGAAGCAATTGTTAAACACCTTAAAGACTGGGACTTTGAACGTCTTGGTTCTATCGAGCGTGCAACACTTCGTTTGGGAGCTTATGAGATCATGAACACTGAGCTTGACTCTGCCGTTGTGATCAATGAGGCTATCGAAGTCTCTAAAGCTTTTGGGACAGAACAGTCTCCTAAGTTTATCAACGGTGTACTTGACGCCATCGCTAAAGACAAATAATGTTTAAAGTGCTCTTGTTAACGTTCTTCGCTTTTTCTGCACTGCATGGTGCAAACAGCTGTCTGAAATGTCATGAGGGCATTGAAGACATTCGTGACCCTCACTCCAAGATGATGGAAGAGATCTACAAGGTCGCAGAAAAAGCTGGTCACAAAGGTAACGACTGTATTGTCTGTCATGGTGGTAACCCGACGACAATGGTCAAAGAGCGTGCACACAAGGGTACTGTCAAATATTTTTTAGAGAACAAAGGTCCTAAAGAGTACTATCCGGCACCGGGCAGTACATGGATCAACCAAAACACCTGCGGGATGTGTCACCAAGAGCAGATCGATGCACAGATGAACTCTTTGATGATGACCGAGCAGGGCAAGATCCAAGGGGCGCTGTGGAGTTTTGGTGCTAAAGAGGGTTACAACCACAGTGTTGGGACCTATAACACCAAAAACCCGGAAGATCCGCATAAACGTTTAGGGACAGATGCTTATAAACAGTATATGTCTGAACTGTCAGAGTTAGAACCGCAAGCCTTTCCGTCAGAGATGACAGAACTGCCTAAGGCCCCAACGGCTGAGGAGATCGAAAAAGATCCCTCTTTGGCAGTTTACACCTACTTGCGTCAAGAGTGTCTGCGTTGTCATACCGGTTCAAAAGGTCGTGCAAAACGCGGCGATTTTAGAGGGATTGGTTGTGCTTCTTGTCACATTCCTTACTCTAACGCCGGTCTTTATGAAGGCGGCGATAAAAAGATCTCTAAAAAACCGGGTCATCTTCTTGTTCATACCATTCAGTCATCACGTAAGGCCAAAGTCAAAGTCCATGATATTGAGTACTCCGGTGTACCCGTTGAGACCTGTTCAACCTGTCACAACCGTGGTAAACGTATTGGTGTTTCGTATCAGGGACTGATGGAGACAGAGTACCAAGCCACCTTTGATGAAGATGGCAATGGACAACCTAAACTGCACACCAAACGTTACCTGCACATGCAAGAGGATATTCACTATCAAAAAGGGATGTTGTGTCAAGATTGTCACACCTCTAATGACATGCATGGTGACGGCTTTTTAAGTGGAGCCAACCTTGGTGCTGTTGAGATCGAGTGTCAGGATTGTCACGGTACCACGTCAGCGTACCCTTGGGAACTTCCTCTTGGCTACTCAGACGAGTTTAATGAAACAGTTAAATCAGGAGAGCCTCGCGGTACAACTAAAACAGTAGCCGAGTACCTGAAGATGGGTTCTATCCCAGAGGCACCTGAAGGTTTTATCTTAACTGCTCGCGGTAATCCTCTTACCAAGGCAGTGCGTAAAGGTGACAAGATCATGATGTATCTTGCATCGGGTAAAAACCTTGAACTGACACCGCTCAAAAAACTCAAAGAGGATGAAAAACTCTCTCGCGAAGCCCTTGTAGCAATGGACCAGATCCAAGCGCATACGGATGAGTTGGAGTGTTACACCTGTCACGCAACATGGGCACCGCAATGTTATGGCTGTCATGTCAAGATCGACTACTCTGGCGGTAAGCAGAACCCTGACTTTTTAGCGGCTTCGCATGACAAAGATATTCATGGTACGACAGGCGGTATGCGTGATCTTAAAAAGTACCTTGTGGATGGAAAAGTAACCGAGACACGTTCATTTTTACGTTGGGAAGATCCGGCACTTTCGCAAAATGGTGAAGGGCGTATCTCTCCAACGATACCGGGTTGTCAAACCACCATCACAGTCATTGGAAAAGATGGAAAAGCGCTTCTGCAAAACCATATCTTTAAAATTCCAAATGTAGAGGGTGCCGGTGAAGAGGGGCAAAATGCTATTGACATGTCACCTGTTCAGCCGCATACCATCTCTAAAGAGTCACGTACATGCGAGTCATGTCATACATCTGCTAAGGCCTTAGGTCTTGGTATCGGCGGTGGCAAGCTTAATGGTGATCCTAGTAAAGATACTATTATTGACCTGATGACAGCCGATGGACGTATATTGCCAACGAAGGTCGATCAACAGATCCCTCGTATTGCAAACTTGAAAAATGACTACTCTCGTTTTATCGATGAAAATGGCACGCAGTTGATGACGGTGGGTCACCACTGGAAACTCTCAGGTCCACTCAATGAAGAGCAGCGTTCCAAAGTAGACAGAGAGGGTATGTGTCTTTCGTGTCATAAAACTATGCCTGACGGAGACCTTGCAGTGTCAGCGATGATGCATGCTTCAGAGATGGCAGGCTTCAAGATCGATAAAGAAGAGCACGGTTCTATCTTAAACAAACTTTTACTGATGGGGGCTTGGCTGCAAGTCTTAGTCGGTGTTGGGCTTGGCGGGTATATTATATACAGACTCTTTTTAAAACGTAAAAATCCAAGGAGATGGAAATGAGAAAAGTGATCCTTATCGCAGCATTGGCAGTAGGACTGTTCGCCAATGACATCATTCTGAAAAGTTCAAACAAAAGTGTTGAAGCGACAATGAACAAACTTCAAAACATTGTGACCAAAAAAGGCTTTACGGTCTTTGCCGTTATAAACCATCAAGCGGGTGCTAATAAAGTGCGTATGAAATTGGCACCATCAAAAGAGATCATCTTCGGAAACCCGAAGATGGGAACCGTGTTGATGCAAGAGAAGATGGAAGTCGGTCTTGACCTGCCTATCCGTGTTTTAGTCTTTGAAGACAGAGATAAAAAGACTAAGATCGCTTACAGAGACGGTGCTTGGCTTAATGCTGAGCATAATCTTACAAATACAAAACTGCTAAACAAGATGAATTTTACATTAGACAATATGACAACAGAGGCGGGACGTTAACAGTGAGTCGAATGACGAGTGAAGAGGCTTTAGACCTTATTAAAAATGCGGACTTGCTTGAACTCGGCAAGATGGCTTCTGCAAGAAAAAAAGAGTTACACCCTAAAGGGGTGACAACCTTTATAGTCGATCGTAACATCAACTATACCAATGTCTGTTGGGTAGACTGTAAGTTTTGTGCATTTTACCGTCATGCCAAAGATGATGACGCTTATGTCCTCAGCCACGAAGAGATCGACAAAAAGATCGATGAATTGGTGGAAATCGGTGGAACACAGATCCTTTTTCAAGGGGGCGTTCACCCTAAACTCAAAATTGAGTTTTATGAAGATCTTGTTGGACACATTCATGAGAAGTATCCACAGATCACGATTCATGCCTTCTCTGCAATTGAACTTGACTTCATTGCCAAGGTCTCTCACATTACGATTCAAGAGGTCTTAGTACGTCTAAAAGCGAAGGGTCTTGCTTCGATCCCGGGTGCGGGTGCAGAGATCTTAAGTGATAGTGTCCGTGACATTATCGCGCCGAAAAAACATGACTCTGAGGTGTGGATCGATGTGCACCGTCAAGCACACAAACTGGGCATTATGTCTACAGCGACGATGATGTTCGGTACCGTTGAGACAGATGAAGAGCTCATAGAACATTGGAACATGGTGCGCAAACTTCAAGATGAGACCGGGGGCTTTCGCGCTTTCATTATGTGGTCATTTCAAGGTAAGAACACGCAGTTGATGGAAGAGATACCTGACATTAAAAAACCGTCATCTAACCGCTATCTGCGTCTGCTTGCAGTCTCTCGTCTCTTTTTAGACAATGTACCTAATATTCAAAGTTCATGGGTAACACAAGGGCCATACATCGGTCAGATGGCACTAAAATTCGGCGCTAACGATCTTGGTTCAACGATGATGGAAGAGAACGTTGTACGGAGTGCAGGTGCCGGCTTTAGAATGGCCAAAGATGAGATGGTCCGTCTGATTGCTGATATCGGTGAGACACCGGCTATTCGCAACACTGCTTATAAAACGTTAGAAACATTTGCTTAGGACCATTTACAATGAAAAAAAGCATACTATTTTTACTAATATTTATCCAAGGAATCTCTATGGCTTCGACGCTAAACCATATTACTGTCGAGGGGGTTGAAATCCCTCTTATCCATGAAGAAGACAACCGTCTTCCTATGGTCTCTCTGCAGCTTGTTTTTAAACAGAGCGGCTCTATTGAAGATGGAAAACTTCCGAGTCTTGCTAAGATGAGTGCTAAGATGATGAACGAAGGTACATCCAAATTGGGAAGTATCGGCTTTGCTAAAATACTCGATGCTAAAGCGGTGCATCTTAGTGCTCATACCGGTACTGAGACCTTTGTGATTGAACTGAGCTCACTGAAAGAGTCCTTTGATTACGGTGTTGAACGATTAGAAGATCTATTGAGTGATCCCAACCTAAACAAAGAGACCTTAGAGAAGATAAAAGCGATCTCTATCGGTGCTTTGAGCCGTAAAGAGAATGATCATGACTATGTGGCAGCGAGAGCGCTTAAAGCTGAACTCTTTAAAGGTACTGTTTTAGAACACCCATCAAGCGGTAGAATTGATGATGTTAAAAAAGTACAACTGCAAGATGTGACATCGTTTTTGCACGATCACCTTGTACTGTCTCGTGCCGTTATCGTTGTAGGCGGTGATATTACGCTCGATGAAGCAAAAGCAAAAGCGACTGAACTGCTTAAGCAACTTCCTAAAGGCAAGAGAAGCGACTTGCCCTTTGTAGAGGTGGTAAAAAAGAGTGATCATAAGGTACTAGAACGTGACACTGAACAAGCCTATGTCTACTTTGGTTCTCCGTATAACATTAGAGTGGGTGACGAAGATGAATACAAAGCGCGTGTTGCGACCTTTATCTTAGGTACGGGCGGTTTCGGCAGTCGTCTAATGGAAGAGATACGTGTAAAACGCGGTCTGGCTTACTCTGCGTATGCACGTGTCAATGCAGCCCGTTCTCATGTCTATTTTACGGGTTATCTGCAGACAAAGTTAGAGTCACAAAAAGAGGCTGAGACAACCGTTAAAGAGGTGATTTCTACTTTTGTAAAAGAGGGTGTGACACAGGCTGAACTGGACCAGGCTAGAAAGTTTCTGCTTGGTTCTGAACCGCTTCGTGTTGAGACTCTCTCTCAACGACTTTCTCGTACTTTTCAGGAGTACTATAAGGGTCAAGAACTTGGATCCAGTCTTAAAGAGCTGGAGAAGATCAAAGTCCTTACTCTTGATGATCTGAATAGTTATATTAAGAAGCATACGGAGATCAATGATCTTACTTTTGCTATTGTGACCAACAGCAAAAAATAACCTTTCTCTTATTTCGTCATTCCGGGTTTAATCCGGAACCTATAAACATTTTCACTTTCTCAAACTATTTTTAAGATCAAACTTTATCGACTCTTCTCTTCCTTTTTTTCTCCGCAAAAAAACGAAGCCAAAAAAGCTCTCATGACGGCTTCGAGGTCGGTCGCTACCGACTACTTTCCTTCCACTCTTTCACTCCCTAAAAACGACAAACTCGCTACGCTTCAAACAATGCCGTTTTCTTAACGGTCACTCTATCCCTTCAGTCAACTCTGTAGTTGCCACGTTAAAAACAACTTAAATCAAGTGATTTTATCACAGTTGTCTCGCTTCCATTGAATTCGTTTTTCATAAAGTTCGTCATCAAATTCTAGATTGTTTTTAAAAAGAGAATGTGCGATCAACATTGTTTTTCTCATCACAGCGATCTGGGCTAAAGTAGAGTGCTTTCCATTTGCCTTCAATCTGTCATAGAAAGCTTTCATGTATGGGTTATGAATGACAGTTGAGAGAACAGGCATAAATAATATACTTCTATAAATAGTATTTCCACGTTTAGAGATCCTAGAGCGTTTTTGTATGGAGGTCCCAGAACTTATCTCTATAGCATCTAAGCCACTAAGGGCTGTTATCTCTTGCCTATTGGCTCCAGGATAACTGATAAAGAGATGTATTAAAGCGATGGCTGACATGTTTCCAATGCCTTTGAACGTTTGGATATTTTCAAAGCGTTCATTTAAATACTCATCTGATTTGATGAGTTGTATCATATCTTGAGTAATACTTTCTTCTTTTACTTTAAGCTGCTTTATCTCTTTTTTGAGCTGCTTACGGATATAGATACTGCCTTCTTTGGCATCTAGAGCTTCTAGATGATTAGAGAAACTATTTCTCTCTTTTTTTAAAAGTTTATAATAACTCAGCATCTCACCTAAATTCTCTTTAGTGGCATCGATGACTGGCACTTTGATCTCATCTTCTTTGATCAGAATATGAAACTCATAAAGCATCTTTGCATCAATGATGTCACTCTTGCTTCTATTGTCCAACGCCTTGGCAAAGTTTGCACTTTGCCGAGGGTTGATCAAGCGTACTAAAATATTATGCTCTGCACAAAAACGCTCTAATCTATGTGAATAAGGACCTGTAGACTCAAAAATAAAAACGAGCTCTTTGGCCTCTTTTTTATAATACTTTTTCAGTTTGGAATAGAGAGATCGTATAGATCTATCTGTGTTGTCAATACTAATATTCTCCCCTTTGAGAGGAATATAGACTTGCAGGGTTGCCTTTGATACATCAATTCCGATAAAATGGAACATGAGAACCTCCTAGTAATAGAAGAGTTCGTTAGGGTAGAGTTTTCTCTACCTGACTTCCTAGCTGCTAAACTCGTCCTCATCTCGCAAAATTCAGCCTAGAACAATCTGACTCAGTTGCCACTCAGGATTTTAAATCTAGCTATCTTACTACAGAACAGACTCAATAAATTGGTCTCAGACGCCTATCTCGATATGCTAAGTTACTCTTCTTTTTATAATAGCTCTTTTGCTATGTTTTTAGTATACGAGATGCCATGAAAAGAGCCAAGAGGTGACGCATTTATCAATGTAAAAGCTAATGCTTTTATCCCTGTTCTAACTCCATGAGATAGTAACTAATGGAGTCGTACAAATATAAAGAACAAGATACAGACTGCTTTAGAGATTGAACATAAACGTCTAACGAACAGCGTCTCTCTCTTTTTCTTGAAAACTAT
>JAUWLG010000262.1 GCA_030613795.1 Helicobacteraceae bacterium | reverse complement strand
TACCAACTGATCTTCACCATGTTCTAGTTTTCTATCGTCATAGACTCTGTATCGGAGAGTTCGATCTTTTTAAAATCTTCCAACCACAAGTTTAGCTGTTCTCGCGGCACAAGAAAACCATCCTTGTTGAGTTTACCCTTCCAAGAACGCTGAACGATGTAGATGTCATGTTCACCTTCTATCAGCATGTAGAGTCCAAATTGCGATTGTGTTTTATCATCAGGGAGTTCTTTGAGCCCCATCACAACGGCGATCTTCTGTCTTGAGACGATGGTCTCTGAAAAGAGCTCTTCAGTATAGAAGGCATCTTTGTTGAGTGAAGCCATCTCATCTTGCATCATCTTCAGAAGTTTACGCGCATTAAGATCGATGTCATCATTGGCGTTGTTAAAGCCCTGCACTGTCAGTTTGTCATGCCACTGCTCACTTGTCTGACCTTCACCCACAAATTCCAAGACAAAGGTACCTTCATCAAGCGACCTAAATGCTGGTTCTATTGACCAGTTGTCAGGCAGAGGAAAAGAGAGTGTCTCATGAAAGATCGGCATCTTGACAAAGCTGTTTTGCACCACAGCCCTTTTTGCACTGAAAAGTTTAGAAAAGAGACCCATTAGATCTTCGTCGCACCCAGCTGCATCGAGCCGTACCAACTCTTCTCAAACGGTGCCATCTGCTCTAAAAACTTCCAAAGCTCTGCCGGGGTCTGACCTTGAGATGTGAGCGCATGTGCTACTTCCATAAAGAGTCCCGGCTCGTAATCAGTAGCCAACACTTTGGCACCGTGTATCATCGCCTGCGGTCTGAAGTCTGCCTTGAACTCTGGCTTGAACTCTATGAAGTCATGCGCATTGTCCGTGACGATCAGCAAGCCGTACTTTCTCATCTCAAGCAGATCGAAACAGTCGTTATAGTGCTTTTCATTATGAAGGTCGTAACTTACCGTATAGATGTGTTTGTCCGAGCCGTTAAGGCGAAACTGCACAAAACAGAGAGCCACGTTCTCACCTTGAAAGATGACATTAAAGATCGAGGCTTTAAATTCGCAGGAGATCCCGCCTTCTGCAATTATCTCTTCATTTCCGGCAGAGAGTTTGATCATCAAAAAGGGAACGCCCTTCTCGTTTCCAAGCGGTACGGCTTGACTCAGTGAGAGCGTCGGTATAATATCTTGAAGGTTTTTAGGGAGCATATTGTTAGCTTGCAACATCAGTTATGACCTCTTATTTATAAATCGGGTTTTGTTGTTTAGACATACGTTCAAAATCAACATCATCAGCAGCGATATCGTCATGGTAGATAGCCGCAAGCGAATCAATATGGTTTTTAAGACGTAGAAGAAGGTAACATGCCATTCTGTCGCTGCTGTATTTGTCAAGTGACGCTTGTATATGTTCTTGTAAAAGGGCCAGTTTGACAAGTTCGTCATCTGTCTCGATCAACTCAAGCTCTTTCGCTGCCAATTCGTACTGCTCTTCTGCAGCCATGATGAAGTCTATACCCACATCCATCGTCTGCATCGTACTAATCGCCTTCGAGAAGGCAAAACGGTTATAAAGCATACACCCTACAAAGTACTCAACATCAGAGTCTTCACGCTCCGAGTAGTCATGGCTCTCATCTTTAAACCACTCATGGAAAAGTGTACATGCATTCTCTATTAATTTCTCATTTTCAGTCATAGTGTCTCTCTACATAATAATTGCGAAATAATACCACTATTTTTCTCTAATGAAATAAGCTGACAAAGTAAATTGATTTTTTAATATGGATTTATTGGCAAATAAAGTTTCTTAATCAATAACAAATACATCAATCCTGATCATATATGACTCACTAGATTTTACTTAATGCTGGAAAATACCTTGAGACTTATTCTTTTGGAGTTTAGACCGCTGGACTATATATTCGTTCGACCTTATTTTGCCAGTAAAAGCAGCGGTCCTATTAATTCTATTTAGGCAAAGCGGGGCTTTTGCATCTAAATGTCTCTTTTGAAAAAAAGATGGTTAACGGGTTAACCCATATTTACACTATTTTTACAATCGAAAGCTAAGATATCACTACACTATCAAGGATATACATGAAAAAGATCATTTTATTGTTGACGCTAATCGGGATGTTACACGCCGACGAGGATGTTGCCAAAGTCGTTTTTGACCTTACGACAAGCAACCTTCAAACCTTCGAGCAAAAAGTGCTCAAAGGCATTGCCGTGCATAAAGCACATTATGAAGGCAATTTAAAAGAGTTGGAAGTCGCCGTTGTTATACATGGCGGTGCCTACAAGTTTTTTGTAAAGGACCCTGCAAACTCTCCTTTTAATAGCAATAAAGAGCTGATAGAGGCACATTCCGAACTTGAAAAACGGATTGCATCCATGTCCGACACCTATGAGGTAACATTTTTAATGTGTAAAGCGGCCCTGCCTAAAAACAAATTGCAAGAAAAAGACATCTATACATTTGTGACGATGGTACCCAATTCAACGATCGGACTTATTGATAAGCAGAATGAAGGGTTTTCCTACATTCCGATCAGAGATTAATAGAAGATATCGTTGATATTTTAATTATGAGTTTAACCACAAACAAAAAGGATTATCATGAAAACCAAATTTATTAACATTGCGCTGATCGCTGCACTCTCTTCTAGTACGGCACTTTTTGCTGGACATCCAGAGACGGAAAAACTGTTAACAGAGGCAAAAAAAGAGGCGGGAGAAATAACGCCAAAGCAGCTTAAAGAAAAGCTCGATAAAGAAGAAGTTGTCATCATTCTTGATATTCGCGAGAGTGAACAAAGAGCAGAGGGGCAGATCTATGCCGATGATATGTATGAGATTACTCGTGGCAATCTAGAGTTTGAGATATTGAACAAGGTCAAGAACAAAGATGTCGTAATTGTCACTTATTGTCGCGGCGGAAGTCGTGGAGCATTGGCAGCACAGACACTTAGACATCTTGGTTATAAAAATGCAACTAATCTTCAAGGTGGATTAAAAGCATGGGCAAAAGCGGGCTATCCGATAGAGACAGGCCTAGGAG
>JAUWLG010000164.1 GCA_030613795.1 Helicobacteraceae bacterium | reverse complement strand
GGAAAATGTAAGATCAAGGTTAGTCAAAACCCTATTGTTTAGCAAGACAACTGCTTCGCAAGAGGTGCCTTACCACAGCTGACGATGATAACGGTTCAAGTCGTAAAGACCCGCCTGCACAGGGTCCTCCTTGTTGAAACGGTTTTGAAACCAATCGTATGTCTCCCAGAACTTTTCATTCCCACGGCTTATAAAGTACTTTTTAAACTTCGCCTTATAGACCTCGTTCTCCTCAAAATTAGCGATCATGTCGAAAAAGTCCGACAGATCTTTATAATGAACGACTCCGAAAGCGTTCGGGTAAGAGCCTACTGAACCGGGGATGATGTCAAGTGTGTCTTTTGAGCTGTCAAACCTCTTCTCTTCGCTAAAGAGGGAATTGACATTATCGTGCCAGCGGTTGATGACTAAGGAGTAGACCTTGTACTCCTCTCCTTCAGGCATGGTTATGCGCAGATGTAAGACATTGGCGCCACTGTCTACAACTGTTTTAAGAAAACCGGTACCCGGTGCTGTCAATGAGCGTGCACCCTGGAGCATATCATCAGGAGTATTAAAAACGGTCGGCATCTTTGGCGGCTTCTCGCCTTCTCGATAATAATTGACATTGTCAAAAGCGATACCGGTCGACTTGAGGATATGACCATTAACGACCTGTTCAATAAACTCATTTTTCGGATTGGTTGTTTTGTAAGTGACTTGCGTGCCACGCCACATTACACGCTTTTTTTCATTTTGTATATCTTCATCGCCGATATACCATGATTTAAACATATTTCTACGCCTTTCATAAGGCATGTACGAGAGAAAGTTGATCTCCCCTTCCGCACGCAAAAAGTCCATATAGCGTCTGATACTTGTCTGGTGAGACAGGTTACCGTAGACATCATAACCTGCGACCAGCGCATAGTAGATACGCTCAAACTGTGGGTAGTCGATTACCCACATCGTACGCGGCAGTTCGCCGATAACACCACGATGGACCGAAGCACTGTTGAAGTGACGGTAGATGGTGAGCAATGGTGCATCTTTGGCACTGTTACCTTTCCATATCCCCTCGATCCCAAGACCCTCCGGATAGGTCTCGTCATAAAGTTTCTGCTTGAAGGCATGATACGTTTCATATTTATCTCTATATTTATCACTAAATGCATATATCAACCTCTCTTCTCTCGTCTCTATCGGCATGCTCAAGTTGTCTGCCTGACGTAAAAGGAAGCCGGGCTGCTGAATGGAGAGATCATATTCAGGATCCTGGAACATCACCCAGAAATGGTCATGGATGACATTGAGCGCCATCTGCCCGCGGCAGACAGGCCCGCGTATAAAGGTCATAATGATATAGTTGTTATGCTCAAGCAAAAACTGATAACGAGATCGTACCGGGATCTGAAAAAAGGTCACAAAGGGGTTGGCACTAATCTTGGTCTCATAACCGACAAGGTGCGGTTTCTCAGTCCACTTCGGCTTGATAAAGAGCTCATTGACACGGGCCAGTTCGGCATCGTCAAACTCTACGACCATATGAGTCTTATGGACGATGGTCGAGTGGATACGTTCGAAACGATAGTAGAATGTCTTCATCCCAGGGTCATCAAAGGGGCGCAGGGTCGGGATTATCTCTACCGGTTGCGGCGCTGCTGTCTTAGAACGCACCAGGGTATAAAACTCTGTCGGTGCTGCTTTGAAGTTAAGATGCGCGAGGAAGTAGTGCTCATACAGATAGCGCGCCGTCATCGCATGTTTAGCATCCGGCGTGTTTAAGAAAGCCTCCCATTTTTCTATCTCTGCCGCTGCTTCAGCACTTGGAGAAGTGATCTTTTTCTGCTGTTTGGCGCTTGGGCCCTTCGCCCCCTGTTGCAGCCACTGTGCCAGCGTGTTGTATTCGCTCTCTTTCAGTGCAGGAAAACCGTATGGCATACCGTGGTTAGGCTTCTCTTTAAGATATTTACCCATCTCTTTAGAGTTACGCGGACAGATAAGTTCGTCATTTTCAGGGTCGTACTCACCAATGAGTTCAGGATGATCCATCTTGTCTTTGAGCATATGGATCATGATGGAGTCGTTATAGCTGGTGTTGGTATCAAGACTTTCAGTCAGGCTGAAAAACCCTTTTTCTCGCCACTGCTCTGTGTTTTGAGCATCCACGAAAAGACGGGTTGGGTCGATCGCGTGCAGACGTGTTGCATCATAGACCAGTTCCTTACTGCCACCGCGGTCGACACCTTCGAATGAACTGAACTTCGCCTGACAAGGCGAGTTGTAACAGGAGTGACAAGAGACGCAGCGCTTGTCAAGGATGGGTTTGACATCGGCCAGATAGTCAATGCTCTGATGGCTGGCCTCGATCTTGACAGGTGCCGGTGCACTACACCCTGCGATCAGGAACATCATAGCTACGGCTAACAATAGGTGAATCTGTTTCATCTCTTCTTCCCTTTGTCTATGATTTTGTAAGCCATTTTAGTCACTTCTATATAAGAAACAAGGCTTTCTAAAGTGTACTCTTCCTTTGATAAATAGAAGCATAATAGACTTTATACAAAATATTCTCAGAAAAGTTCAAGTAAAGCGAGCCACACGCCCCATTTTTGGTTCAGTTCTTTTTCCTATTTTATGGTCTGAAAAGTGGGTTGACTACTGTTACTTTATTTTTCAAACCATAGAAAATCGTATTCTTTTTTTGACGAGATATTTCATAAAAACAGTAATTAATTATATTTTATGTGTAAAAGGAATATGATTAAATACAACACAAAGGAGTTTACCATGAGTTCAGAATTGTCAAGAAGAGAGTCTTAAAGCATTGCCGACAGATAAGTTGATCATAATCGTCTGTCACTCAGGATCGCGTGCTACGGTGGCAGCTACAAGTCTTAATATGCTTGGATTCACAAACATACGTGTGCTCAAAGGCGGGACAAAGAGTTTTGCCAATGAAGTCGGCAGCAGTACTGTACCGCTTAAATAAACGCTATATTCAAAGTAGTTTTATCGTTTTAAGGGCGCCTTGGATGGAGGAGATATAATAATGAAGCCAATTAAAGAGCAAACGTCAACGCTAAAAACAGTTAACCTTAGTCAACAGCGTTTTCTAAAATATACGCTTTTGGTCCTTCTCGATCTGACGACACTCAATCTCTTCAACCAATACTGGGATTATGTCTATATAGAAACGTTCACTATTTCACTTCTTACCGCTGTTTTACTTCAGATCTTAATGCAGACAGCAATACACATTGAAGAGTTTGTGGCTGAACGCTTTTTTGCGGGAAAAACCAGTATACAAGCTAAAGTCGCACGGGGTGTGAGTGCCTGGATTATTATATTTATCTCAAAACTGATCATTTTAGAGATGATTAATTTTGCCTTTGGTACACGTGTTTTATTTACGGGTCCCATCGATGGAGTAGCGGCATTTCTGGTTGTGGTGATTGTCATCATAATTGTTGAACAGAGTGTTATGAAAATCTACAGGTCATTGGAAGATGAAAATCCAAAGCGTCTTGAATAAAGCGATGTTTATGTTCAAAATCATATAATATTATTAGGTCTAGATGTTGTCAAAAAGGAGAATAAGATGAGTAAAAAATACTTAATAGTCGGCGGTGTTGCCGGTGGAGCATCAGCGGCAGCGAGGCTAAGAAGGCTCGGCGAGGAAGATGAGATCATCATGTTCGAAATGGGACCGCATGTCTCATTTTCAAACTGTTCGCTTCCTTATCGTTTAAGCGGCGAAGTCGAGAATACTGAAGACCTTGTCATGATGACGCCTGAAAAGTTCAAAGGAATGTACAACATTGATGCAAGAGTCAACAATGAAGTGATCGCTATTGACAGAGAGAACAAAGAGGTCGAAGTCAAAAACCTTCTTGACGGCTCAATCTATCGAGAGTCTTACGATAAACTCATATTATCTCCAGGGGCAAAGCCTGTTCTGCCAAATCTTCCTGGTATTGAAAAAGCCAATGTTTTTACAGTACGAAATGTTGTCGATATTGATAAACTCCACACCTTCATCGAAAAGACTAAGCCTTCTAGGATCACGGTTGCTGGTGGAGGGTTTATTGGTATTGAAGTGGTGGAAAACCTTGTCGTTGCAGGGTACAACGTTACTTTGGTACAGTCCCCGCCTCAGATTCTTAATCAGCTCGATGACGATATCGTGCAGAGACTTCACAAAGAGATCATCGACCATGGCGTCGAGCTTATCTTAGGTGACAGAGTTGCCGCCTTTGACACCAACCAGGTCATGCTTAAGTCAGGTAAGGTCATAGAGTCCGAAGTGGTGATCATGTCCATCGGTATCGTCCCTGCTGCAGATATTGCCGTGCAGGCCG
>JAUWLG010000173.1 GCA_030613795.1 Helicobacteraceae bacterium | reverse complement strand
CATAACGGTCACGATTGGCAAACAGTTCAGCGACAGTGATCGTACCGTTTTGTTTGTATTGAGAACCCATCACATCAGGCTTTGAAGCTGCCTTTTGCAGTGCACTTGCGGTTGTGGCATCTGAAGCAAAAAGAATTTTATCAAAGGTACGGTTGAGTGTCTTAGAGTGAAAGTTCTGCATCCAGCCTTGTTCGTTATACTCAATCGTCGCACCCTTTGTAACAGCGCGCTGAGTCATAGCGATCCAATAACTCCCACTCCCCTCTTGAACTTTGATATAGGTGTAACCACCACTATTAAGGGACTCTATAACTTTTGCAGAGTGTGTTGTAGCATACAGTCCTGTTGCTAATAGTAATACCAATAATATTTTTTTCATCTTATCCCTTTACTGGTGTCAGTGCACCGAAGAGTGTTTCGTTATTGTAGAGAGAGTGACTGTTTTCTAATACAGAGCTTACTGTAGGATCAAAAAGAACGAGGTCTGCATCTTGGCCTACCACGATCTCTCCGGCTTTTTGCCCAATCGACTTGGCAGGGTTTTGTACTGCGAGCTTAATAAGCTCTGAAAGTTCGATCAACCCGCTTTTAACCAACTTAGTATAGTAAAGACTATAGGCGTCAGCTAATGCTTCACATCCGTACGCCGCCTCAGCAAAAGCCACCTCTTTGTTCACGGGTGAGTTTGGTTGGTGCAAGAGTGTCAGACTATCGACCTTGCCTGCTGTTAAGGCCACTTGGAGTGCTGACATCGCCTCTCTTTGAGCAAGTGGCGGGTTGAGTTTTGCGGTTGTGTTAAAGTCCTTACAGGCTTCATCACAATGCATTAGATGGTGAAGACTCACCTCACAAGAGACATCGATTCCCTCATCTTTTGACTTAGCGATCAGTTCAATAGAGCGTGGAGAAGCGATGCTTTTAAAGACAATACTGATCGCATATTTTCGTGCGATCTCGATCATACGTGCCACGTGTACGACCTCGCCAAACGGTGGAATGCCAACGAGCCCTAAACTTGTAGCAACAGCACCCTCGACCATAACACCTACAGACGAAAGACTGGTGTCTTGCGCCTTACAAAAGAGCGTTGTGTTATGCATCTTGACATATTCAGCGATACGACAAGCCGTATTATTGCTCACCGCCGTTGTCATATAAGGCGCCTTAGCGCCATTTTTCAAAAGAATAGCGATGTTGCTTAGACGTTCATCTTCATCAACCGTCGCAATAGTGCTCATCAGGTCCACACGGCTTTCGCGTTTTTGATGCGCCTGAACAAACTCCAAGACAATACTGTCATTGATACTAGGTGTACAGTCCGGTGCCAAGACCAGACGTGTGACACCGCCCTTTTGTGCCTCTTTCGCCACCTTTGCAAGTGTCGCAGCATTAAGCTGAGCATCTTTTAGTCGGACATTGGTGTCAACCAGACCGGGAAGAAGGTACGCCCCCTTAGCATCGATCACTTCCTCACCTTTAAGACCTTCACCAACAGCAACAATCTTGCCATCTTCAATGAGGACATCTTCTCTACGTTCACCATTTACATCACAAACTACGGCATTGATAATAAGCATACACACTCTCTTTTGCTATAATAAGAGTTATTATACTATAAGGTCTTTAGAAGCGCCTCTTATAAGGTTTAACTTGCGAATACTAGTTCTATTTTTTATGACTTTCACAACAATTATGGCCAGCTCTTCTGACTATGAAGCGGGTAAAAACCTCTACTTTGGAAAAGGGTGCAACGGCTGTCACGGGACAAAAGCGGAAGGGATGACCACCTATCCCGCTCTTGCCAACCGGGCAAAAGGCTTTTTAGCCTATAAACTTAAACGTTTTCGTTCAGAGATCTCCGACAAACAGATCCAAGAGATGATGATTCCCTTTGCTATCGGTCTGAGTGACAAAGAGATCGATCAGTTATGCATTTTTTTAAATGAGTATGTAGATGAGCAGACGGAGAGGTACGATATAGAATATACAACCGAAGGAGATGGTGGTTCATGAAGATATTGGTCTCCGCCCTTGAACACTCGGCAAACGTCCACCTAAAGGCACTTACAAAAGAGTTTACAACAGATGTTGAACTTGTTGGTGTTTTTGACAAAAACTTGGGCAAGCCCATTGTTGATCTCAGGGCACTTGCGATCATGGGTATCGTCGATGCTATAAAGAAACTTCCTTTTTTTCTAGGTCTTAGTAAGCAGATGTTAGAACTTGTACCCGAAGTGGACAAAGTCCTTCTTATCGACTCCAGCGGTTTTAACCTCCCTCTGGCAAAAAAGATCAAAAAGAAGTACCCAGACAAAGAGATCGTCTACTACATCCTCCCTCAGGCTTGGGCATGGAAGAAAAAACGTATTCCTGTCTTGGCTAAGACCATCGATCGTCTTGCTTCTATCTTGCCGTTTGAGCCATCGTACTACCCTGACAATGCCCCCATAGAGTATGTTGGGCACCCTCTATTAGATGAGATCTCACAACTTAAAGAGAGTCTCTCCATTGGTAACAAGATCGCCTTTATGCCAGGAAGTCGTAAAAGTGAGATAAAAAGCTTAATGCCGCACTATATTGCCTTGCAAAAAGAGCTGGACTGTGATGCGACCTTGATCGTTCCTGAGCACTTCAACGATAAGATCGGGGAGCTGTATGGTGATGTGTCTGGATTTAACATCACCAATGATGCACACAACACACTTTACGAAAGTGATTTTGCCTTTATCTGCAGTGGGACAGCTACCTTGGAAGCGGTACTTATCGGTACCCCTTTTATCTTAAGTTACATCGCTAAACCACTGGATTACTTTATCGCAAGAAGAGTCCTTAACATCGACTATATCGGTCTAGGAAACATCATGTTTGACAAGTTTCAACACCGTGCTATCCACCCCGAACTCATACAAGACGAAGTCACGTCAGAAAACCTTTTACACGCTTATAAAGAGATGGACAGAGAGAAGTTTTTTGACGATGCACTGCAGCTTCGCAGCTATCTGAAACACGGCAGTTCAAAACGTGTAGCTCAAATAATAGAGGGTAATGATGACAATTGATTTTAATGCAAAACAGAGACAATATGAAGCACATAAAGAGGCTATAGACGGCCTTTTACTACAGAGTATCACCTATGGCTCTGCAACAAGTAGAAAAAGTATTCCTCAGCTGGAGAAAGACCTTGCAGCCTATGTCGGTGCTGAAGATGCGATCGTCTGCAATACCCAGTTCAATGCTTTCATTTTGCTCTTTATGGTACTTGGGTTAAAAGCCGGTGATGAAGTTATCACCTCACCTTTGAGTTCCGGTATTGCCGTTCAAGCCTCACTTTTTATGGGGGCCAAGGTCATCTTTGTCGATGTAAACGAAAACGACTTCACCCTTGATGTTGAACAGATAGAAGATGCCATCACGGAGCGAACCAAGTTTATCATTCCTGTATCACTCTTTGGAAATTGTGCAGATATGGAGACGATTAACGCCCTTGCACTTCAACATGACCTCTGTGTTATCGAAGATGCAGCCGAAAGTTTTGGTTCGCGTCAAAACAGCAAGAAATCGTGCCAGCTCTCCAAACTTGCCACCACCTCTTTTCACCCTGACATGCCGCTGAATGGTCTTGGTAATGGAGCAGCCCTGTTTATACAAGACCGTGAGCTGCGGGCTAAAGCCCGAGAGTTACGCACCCAAGGCAAAGATGGTGACACCTATCGTTCTATCGGGATCGAAGCTTGCATGGATGAGGCGCAGGCTGCCGTGGTAGATTTTAAACTTTCGATTTTTGATGATGAGATAAGACGTCGTCAAAACGCAGCTGACAACTACACATCAGCACTAAAAGAGAGTTCCATCAAACTCCCATTGCTTGATCCTCAAAGTAATTTCGCCTACTATCCTGTCTGTCTTGGTAACCGTCAAGCAGTTGTCGCTAGACTCTCACAAGAGAACATTGAGACAAAAATTCCATTCACACAACCGCTGCACCTCCACGATGCCTTTTCGTTTATGGACTATGCTGTTGGCGATTTTCCTGTAAGTGAAAAACTGGCTAACGAACTGCTGTTATTGCCTCTACACGCCTATTTGACACCAGAAGAACAGAACAAGATCATCACTTCACTCCTCCACGAATAATTCACACTACTTATACACTATATTTTTCTAAACTCTTTATAGATAGGGCTTAAGCCCTCTTCTTATA
>JAUWLG010000226.1 GCA_030613795.1 Helicobacteraceae bacterium | reverse complement strand
TAAAGATAAAGAGATGGACCAGGTATAGCTTGTCACCGACAGTGATCTCCATATCGTCCTTCAGGCGATCGACAGATGCCAGTTCCCCATAGATGTCTTCAAGTTCCGGTGTGAGGTCCGATTGCAACCGGTAACCGTCAGTAAGCAGATCATTGGAAGCGCTAAGGCGCTTTGGATCACTCTCTTTGATAAATATCAACCCGTCAAAGCCATGTATGTTATGAATGGCACGAAGAAGAAAACTGGGGTTCAACCCTACTTCGAGTGCCCCCATATATCTATTTTCAGCATCAAATATCGGCGCAACAATACGGTAAAGAACACCCATCTTGCACGTTTCATAGCCGCTGACCTGTTGATGCGAGCGGTGAACCTCTTTGACCATAGGTCTAAGATGTGTAATCTGATCACCAAAATGCTCAGGCCGACTCATGCGTAAAAAAGAACGCCCGTCTGAAAGGTGGAAAGTCAAAATAGCAAGAGCAGGCTCCTCTTCGCGCATCAGGTCCCACTTTGGTTTGAAAAACCGGTAGAGTCCCTCACGATCCTGCTGCTGCAGCATCTGTGATACCATTGTCGTCTCGATAATCCGGCGCACACGATAGGTATAACTTTTTAGATACTGCTCGACAGCATGTTCAACACTGTGATGCACCTGTTCAATGTACTCCTGCTCACGCTTTTCTAGAGCATATTTCTGAGTTAGCGCTGTTGCCGCAGCTACTATGATAAGAAGTAAAAACATTGCCATGACAATGGAGAACGTGACACCTCTACGCAGCGAAGTCGTATCAAACTGTTTCACTAATAAACTCCTTCCATCAGGTCGCCGCCGCAGCGATCTCTTGGATGTGGCAGGTCATTACCAGCCAACCATCTTTTGAAAAAACTTTTCAAAAAATGTGTAGCCTCTATGTAACCCTTCGTTATCCTCAATATAAAACAGGGGTAGTCTCAAAGCCAGCTGTTCAAGTCCCTTAACTTTCTCACCATCAAACACACATTAATCTTATATAACACATAACAATACCAAAACTTTAATAAAAACATGCTATTCAGTGCGGATTAGATTTAAACCTTGTTATAAACACATGACATATCGTTGTCGATCAGCTCGTGTATGAGTGTACACTTCATCTCGTTCCACCTCTCATGAGGTGGAATGCAGACTTTTGTTATTGTGTTGTGCTTATTGTGAGGTTATTTGGTAGTTGTATTAATGGTTGCATTCCATCTCGGGAGAGAAGGAACGAGCTAAGCTGATCTCAAACAGCTAGAGAAGTAGCCGTAGCCTTTAGCCAAAAACGCTACAATACGCTTTTGGGCAGACAATGCCCTCTCTTAAGGAATAAAAATGCCACCTCTCGATTTTCTTTCAGCTTCTATCAACATGATACTTATTATTGTTCTTTTCGGTATCTTTTACTTTGTACTTAAAAGTAAAAAAAATAATGGTGACAACACTGAGTAGCTAACTACTTCTGGACTTCACGCCCTATTTCACGTTCAACAGAAGCGATCTTCGTCTTAAGTCGGTTCGACTTGCCTTTACGGATATCGAATTTTAACGACGAGTAGACGCGTTCACAATCACCTTCCAACGCTTCATATGACTTCTCAACAATATCCAAAGCCTCACGCATCGTCTCTGTCTCAACGATGGTTCCCATCGGGGTAAGCTGATACGCTGCACCGCTTTGATCGATCATGTCGATGATACGACTCACATATTTGGAAACAGACGCGTTGTCTCGACAATCTCCGCTTGTCGGAAACATTGCAAACTCAAGTAATATACTCATTTTAATCCTTAGTTAGTGGGTTAGTGACTCATTTATTCGTTTTCTTCAGTGTGTTAGTACGCTGTAAATAGCCTCATCATTTCCCGATTTACAACTTCCCATTTACGGTTACGAAGTAACGAGGTATCTCTTTCAAGATCTTTTTGTATATCTTCTCAAAATCACTTGAATAGATTCTTGTCTCTCCTATGGAGGTAATAAAATTCGTATCACCTCTCCAGCGCGGTACTAGATGCATGTGGATATGCTCAGCTATCCCTGCTCCAGAGGCACTGCCAAGGTTCATACCGATGTTAACACCCTGAGCATTGAAGCACTCTTTAAGAAGCCGTACCCCTTTTTGTGCCAAGTCACTCATATGCAGCCACACTTCACTCTCCAGCTCTTCGAGCTTATCAGTATGCAGGTGAGGAATGATCATAAAATGACCCGGTGTGTAAGGGTAGCGGTTCATAACCACAAAACAGTGTTCATCACGATGAAGCACATGCAGTTTTTCATCATCATCTGCATTCGAGCTAATATGACAGAAAACACACCCCTCTATCTTCTCACCAGTGACATAATCACTTCGCCAAGGCGCATATAAAATATCTTTTTCATCAAACATGACGTACCTTTATAGGTGTTAATAGAAAAAAGTATAGCAAAGTTCTCTTCTGTCTTGATGTTATTGTGATAAATAACGCCTAAAAGTAAGAACTCTTTAGAGTTTTTTTAGTTAAAATTGTTTTCTTATAATAAAAAACACTAGGCACATAATAAACAATTATGAAGAAACTTATTTTACTTTGCCTTTTAACACTCTCCCTCTTTGCCAAGAAAGACGATTATCTGTATGAAGCTGCTTTTTTGTTGGGAAACTCAGAAAATGGTTTCGGCCAAAACATGGGTCGAAGTCTCGCCTATCAACTACAATTTCAATACAACGGGTTTGACTTTCCCATCAAACCTGAACTATCATTTGTCTATTCGCCGGACATCCCTCTCTACATAGACGGACACACAAGCTTTGCAACGCTTATGGCCAATGGTGTGTATGAGATCCCTTATTCGGAACTGATAACACCCTACGTAAAAGCGGGTATCGGCTACACCAGTTCAGAAGATGTCCCGGGTTCACCTGACAGTTCTCCAATACTCGATACCGGCGCCGGTCTCAAAATGCATTTAAGTGACAGGCTAGCCCTGAAGTTTCAGGTGATGTACCTGCAAGAACAGCACCGTGGCAACATCTTGGCAACAGGTGGTATCAGTTTTGCTTTTGGGCAGAAAGATGTTGAGCGAAAACCTGAACCGGTTAAAGAGCCTCAAGCTGTCAAAGAAGCTGAACCGGTCAAAGAAGTTGTTCCTGTAGTTATTGTCAAAAAAGATCCAGAACCGATTATCGTTGTTAAAAAAGACCTACCCTCGCTTTATCTCGGTTTTGCTTCTGGCAAATCAAAGTTAACAGATGAATCGAAATCATCCATTAAAAACTACGCTCAAGAGCTCAACAATGAGGAACATCAACATAAACATCTATTTATTACCGGCCATACCGATAACACAGGAACGCGAAGGTTTAATGCAACACTCTCTATTAAAAGGGCCAATACCGCACGTGCAGAGTTTATCGCGAATGATGTTGATCCTAAACGCATCAGTATCGATGGTATGGG
>JAUWLG010000111.1 GCA_030613795.1 Helicobacteraceae bacterium | reverse complement strand
GGCTGTTGAAGGCTGGGGTGAGGTGAGTGAGATGAAAGCGACAGACTTGGCAAAAGTATTTGCAGAGGCCGGTGTTGAAGCTATTATCTGTACCGATGTCGGCCGTGACGGGATGCTGACAGGCGTCAATGTTGACTTTACACTCGACATCGCACGAGCCTCTGGCGTACCAACTATCGCAAGCGGTGGTCTTAAAGACAGAGCGGACATCGATGCACTGCAGGCAACAGGCGAGATTGAAGGTGTTATTGTCGGTAAAGCCTACTATGAGGGAACACTCGACCTGGAAAAAGCCCTAAAGGAAGTACAGTAGATGCAAGAGTATTACTATGAACTGAAAATTACACCATCGGCTCACTTGGAGCTGTTTGCTGACTTTTTAGCGGACACACTGCCGATTGGTTTTGAAGAGCGTGACGGCAGTTTCATCGTGCGTAGCGAAGATGAGTTAGAGACGATCTCCTGGGGAGTAGAGCAGTTTAAAGAGGCGCTTGAACAAGCCCTTCAAAAACCTATTGATGTTGAGATCGAACTCAAAAAAGAGAAAAACAGTGACTGGGTAAAGGCTTACCAAGAGAGCATCACGCCGATCGAGATCGGACCCTTTTATATCCATCCAACTTGGGATGAAGCGAAAGAGGGGATGTTAAACATTGAACTCGACCCTGCTTTAGCCTTTGGTACGGGACACCATCCAACGACGGCAGCCTGTCTTGAAGCAATTGCTTCTGAGGTCAAAGCCGGTGATGAGGTGGCGGACATTGGTTGTGGAAGCGGTATCTTAGGTATAGCGGCTGCGAAAATGGGCGCTATCGTAGATGCCTGTGACACGGACCCTGTCTCTGTCGGCAACAGCCTTGAAAATGCTGACGTCAACGGCGTAGAGTTTAGAGAGATCTGGGAAGGGTCAGCACAGGGTACACAGAAAAAGTATGATGTGGTCATTGCCAATATTGTGGCGGATGTCCTCGTCTTTATTGCCAGTGATCTGAAACGTCTGCTTAAAGATGAAGGTACCTTGGTTCTTTCAGGGATCTTAGACAAATATGAAGATAAAGTGCTAAAAGCATATGTTGATTGTACGGTTGTAAAACGTATTGAGCGTGAAGAGTGGGTAACACTCGTTGTATCTAAAAAAGGAAAATAAAAAGAATGAGCCAAAACAGTAATAAAGACCCAAAAAACGATAATTTTTTTAACAAAAATCCTCTGATCACCTTTGCCATTTTTTCGGTAGTGGTCATCTTGATCTTTAAATCACTTATCGGTGAAAACGGTGGTGGTATAGGAGAGCAGTTTGGCGGGCAAGGTGCTACTAAACACAAAGAGGTGAGCTACTCTGAACTTAAAGAGCTGATTAAAAACAAGCAGGTCTCAAAAGTCGATATTGGTCAAACACATATTCGTGCTAAAGGTGATAATACTCTATACACAACACGTCTTGTTGCTAATGACAATACCTTAGTCCCACTTCTTGATCAAGAGAAGATCGAGTACAGCGGTTTCTCTGAGAGCAACTGGTTTACCGAGATGTTCGGCTGGTTATTTCCGTTCTTGATCATCATCGCGATATGGATGTTTTTTGCAGGTCGTATGCAAAAGGGCATGGGCGGTGGTGTTCTCGGTATGGGGAGCTCTAAAAAATTGATCAACTCTGAAAAACCCAATACGAAATTTAATGATGTCGCCGGTGTTGAAGAGGCAAAAGAAGAGGTCCAGGAGATCGTTGAATTTCTTAAGTATCCTGCGCGTTATGTCGAACTTGGCGCTAAGATACCTAAAGGGGTTATGCTTGTCGGTGCCCCGGGTACAGGTAAGACACTTTTAGCAAAAGCGGTTGCAGGTGAGGCGGATGTTCCTTTCTTCTCTGTTTCTGGTTCAAGCTTTATCGAGATGTTCGTCGGTGTGGGTGCTGCACGTGTGCGCGACCTTTTTGAACAGGCAAAAAAAGATGCCCCTTCGATCATCTTTATTGATGAGATCGATGCTATCGGTAAAAGCCGTGCAGCCGGTGGTATGATGGGCGGTAATGATGAGCGCGAACAGACACTCAACCAGCTTCTTGCAGAGATGGATGGTTTTGGAACCGATACGCCGATCATTATTTTAGCGGCGACCAACCGTCCTGAAGTACTTGACCCGGCACTGATGCGTCCAGGTCGTTTTGATAGACAAGTCTTAGTTGACAAACCAGACTATGAAGGGCGTATCGCGATCTTAAAAGTCCATGTAAAAGGTGTGAAGATGGACTCGGACGTTAAGATAGAGGAGATCGCTCGTCTAACGGCAGGTCTGGCTGGGGCTGACTTGGCGAATATTGTTAATGAAGGAGCCCTTCTTGCCGGACGTAAAAGTCAAAAAACAGTGATGCAAGCTGACCTTCAAGAGGCAGTTGAACGCGCTATTGCCGGCCTGAGCAAGAAAAATCGTCGTATCAACAAAAAAGAGCAGCGCATTGTCGCTTATCACGAATGTGGGCATGCACTTCTTGCTGAGACAACGAAGGGGGCGAAGAAGGTCTCTAAAGTCTCTATCGTTCCTCGTGGTCTTGCAGCCCTTGGTTACACACTTAATACACCGGAAGAGAACAAGTACCTGGCGCAGAAATATGAACTGCTTGCTGAGGTCGATGTACTTCTTGGCGGTCGTGCAGCTGAACAGGTCTTTATTGGTGAGATCTCTACAGGTGCAGGCAATGACCTTGAACGTGCAACCGATATCATCAAGTCGATGGTTCAGGTCTATGGTATGAGTGACGTCGCAGGTCTTATGGTTCTAGAAAAACAGCGTCAATCATTTCTTGGCAACGGTATGGGCGGTCAGCCTCGTGAGTACTCTGAGAAGATGGCGGAAGATATGGATCAACATATCAAAGTAACGTTAGAAGAGCATTACAATGCTGTTGTTGCTCGTTTGGAAGAGTACCGTGGTGCGATCGAGAAGATGGTTGAAGAGCTGTACAAAACTGAAAATATCTCAGGTGATGTTGTACGCGAAGTGATCACGACGTTTGAAAAAGAGAACGGCATAGAGACCAAGGTTGAAGTGACGACTTCGGCAGAAGATGAACGTGAGATCGCTGAAGATATGTCGCAAGACCAAAAACATATCGATGAAAGTGATGAAAAAGAGTCATGATGACCAACGACACTTTCATTATTGCCAAGGACGGATTTAAATGTATTGCAGCGACCGTTGCATTAATGCTTTTTTTGATGCTTATCGATGCTGAATTTTTAACATTTTTAAGTTTTTTATTGGTTCTAGTGACAATCTGGATCTATCGTAATCCTGAGCGTGTTATTCCATATCTACAAGAAGACAGTATTGTCAGCGTTGCGGACGGTGTCATTAAAAGTATTGAGACGGTTGAAGTTGACGACGGTATCGACCTGTATAAGATCGTGATCAAAACAGGCTTCTTGGATACTGCTATATTACGTGTACCTTTTGCATGTGAGGTTCAAGAGACAGAGACTGTGCATGGTGCTCATCTCTCCTGTTCTGCCCCTTTAGCTGATCGGCTGAACGAACAGAGTCATATCGTTTTTGGCAAAGATGACAAAGTGGTGAGTGTGACCCACACACTGCACTTAGCGTCAGTGGGGATAAAAAACCGTTTGAATATAAAAAACCCTGTTATGCAAGGGATGCGTTACGGCCTGATGGTTAAAGGTGAGAGTACTGTTTCCCTGCCGGCTAATTCCCGTATAGCGGTGAAAGTGGGTGAAAAAGTTCGTGCAGGCGAGACCCTTCTGGGATTCTTCTCTTAATTATGAAAAAGCAGCCCACACAACTCGCCTACCTTCTACCTAACTTCTTTACGGCGTCAAGTATCTTTGCGGGTGTCTTCAGTATTATATCTGCGGTTGAAGGCAACTTTGTCTTAGCGGCATGGATGGTGTTGCTGTCACTTATCTTTGACGGTTTGGATGGGCGTGTAGCGCGTATGACCAACACTTGTAGCCAATTTGGTGTTGAGTTTGACTCTTTAGCAGACATTGTTGCTTTTGGTGCGGCTCCAGCAATGCTTATCTACCTCTATGCGGGTCTAGACTTTGGACGTTTCGGCATTATGACAAGTGCACTGTTTGTCATCTTTGGCGGTATTCGTCTTGCCCGTTTTAATGTGATGACAGGCGAGACAGAACCCTCTGTCTTCATTGGCGTTCCCATTCCAACGGCTGCGGTTTTTGTCTCTATCTTGGTACTTTTGTTTGAAGAGTACAGCTTCTTAGCGGAGTATAAACTGGTCATCTTGATCATTGCCTTGGTTGTAGCTGTATTGATGGTCAGTAACATCCGTTACCCAAGTTTCAAAAAAGTGGATATGGATAAAAAACATATGCGACGTGCCTTTGTCGCTATCGTTGCTGTGGCGATGTTTATCTTTATCTACCCGATTGAGGGATTTGCAATCTTCTTTACACTCTATATCGTATATGGACCGGTTTTATCGCTAATCCATCTATACAAACGTTCAAAGTTACTGAAGTAGGAGAAGTCCTAGCTTCAGCGCATCTTGCACATAAAGAGCTAAAGCTCTATAGAGGGTGGCACTAAATGCCACATCGTAAAAGTTTAGCTCTCGGCGTACCGATTGTACGCTGTCGGCTAAACAACTTGTACAACCTGCACCAAATCTAGAACCTCTGCAGTTCTGTTTGGGTGAGATGAGCTGGGTCTGCCCCCCTTGGGTATCGCCATCTTTCGTTGTTTATACTTTTAATAAAATGGTAAAACTGGCGCCATCGTCTACATTGACTACGGTGATCGTCCCGTTCATCTTCTCAACGATCTGTGCGCTCATATAGAGCCCGATTCCTGTTCCTTTTCCTGCCTCTTTGGTTGTAACATTGGCTTCAAAGATGTGTGCTATGACATTCTCCGGTATACCACCGGCATTGTCTTGAATGTTAAGTTGCGTAGTATCTCCATCTTGGGAAGCTTCAATAACAATGTTACGACCTTTGATCTCTTGTTCGTTAAAGGCATCTTTGGCGTTGTTGATGATGTTTAAGATAAGGTGTTTAAACTCATTTTCATTGCCTTCTAGAGTGATCGTCTTATCGATCTGGACATCAACGGTGATGCTGTTTTTCATAAATTCATCTTTGACCAAAAAGAGAACGGAATTAACAAGCTTTAGCAGTTCAAAGGTGCTAACGGTACTGTTTGGGCGAAAAAAGTTTCTAAACTCGCCAAGTGTTGTGGTCATATGGTCGATCTGAACCTGTACCCCTTCGAGCATATCATCGATGTAGGCTTTATCGACATTGCCCTCTTCAAAATCGCTATGGAGCAGGTCAGAGTACATTGTCAGGGCATTGAGCGGTTGTTTCCACTGGTGGGGCAACAGCATCGAGCATCTCGCCCATCGCCGCCATTTTGCTCTGTTGTTCAAGCATCTT
>JAUWLG010000176.1 GCA_030613795.1 Helicobacteraceae bacterium | reverse complement strand
TCCAGGTTTAAAATTTATCTTTTTATTGTAGTTTTTATTTTAGCACAATATGCCCTATAGCTTTTGCTATAATGCGGTCAATAATTAGACAATTGGAATAATGTATTATGAATGTAGTTGAGAAGATTAAAGCGGGTAAACGTATCGATTTTGATGAGGCTTTGAGCCTTTATGAGATGGACATTTTTGAGTTAGGTGCATTGGCGAATGATAGACGCATACAGATGCATGGTAAAAAGACCTACTTCAATATCAACCGCCATATCAATCCGACCAACATCTGTAAAGATGTCTGTAAGTTCTGTGCCTACTCTGCAAGTCGTAAAAACCCTAAACCTTATACATTAAAACATGAAGAGATCATGGATATCGTTGATGATATTGCCGCACGTGGCATAAAAGAGGTACACATCGTCTCGGCACATAATCCTGAAACCGGGCTGGACTGGTACACAACAGTTTTCTCAAAAATCAAAGCAAAATACCCAGAACTTCATATCAAAGCGTTAACGGCAGCAGAGATCCACTTTTTGTCTGAAGAGTACAACAAGTCTTATGACGAGATCATCGACATTATGATCGAAAACGGTGTTGACTCACTGCCTGGTGGAGGTGCTGAGATCTTTGATGAGGAGGTACGTGACTACATCTGTAAAGGTAAGGTCACCTCTGAACAGTGGCTTGAGATCCATGAAAAATGGCATAACCGTGGTCGCAAGTCTAATGTGACAATGCTTTTTGGTCATGTAGAAAAACGTAAAGACCGTATTGATCATATGATGCGTATTCGTGATCTGCAAGACAAGACAGGGGGCTTTAACTGTTTCATCCCGCTTGTCTATCAAAGTGAAAATAACTACTTAAATATTAAAGAGTTTATGACGGCGCATGAGATCCTAAAAACAATGGCGATCAGCCGCCTAGTCTTAGATAATGTAGCTAACCTAAAAGCCTACTGGGTGACATCAACAGTCAATCTTGCACTGCTTTCACAAGAGTTTGGTGCAAACGATCTTGACGGAACTATCGAAAAAGAGTCGATCAACTCTGCTGCCGGTGCTGCGAGTGCTAACGGTCTTGAGCTTCAAGAGTTTATTGACCAGATCAAAGATACTGGATTCATCCCAGTTGAGCGAGACAGTCTCTATAACGAACTGAAAGTCTGGTAAAGGATTACAACAATGAAAGTCTCAGTGATCATTACCGCACACAATGATGTAGCTACTTTAGCAGAAGCCATAGAATCTGTTTTAGACCAAGAGCTCAAGGCTGATGAGGTCATCATCGTAGACGATGGATCGACGGATGCAAGTAGTGAGGTAGCTAAAGTCTATGATGAAGTTTCTCTACTCCGTCAAAAACATATGGGCTCTTTTTCGGCGCGCAATAACGGTGTGATGATGGCGGCAAACAAGTGGATCGCATTTTTGGATGCTGGACAACAGTGGGACAGAGACAAACTAAAAAAACAAGTTGCTTTTCATCAAAAACATAAAGATGTAAAAGTAAGTGTTTACGATGTTCCAGACTGTCTTGATCTTGAAAGTGCATTGGCAGAAGGCAGGGTGGAAAGCTCAGCTGTTATGATTGAAAAAAAACTTTTTGATCAACTTGGTGGTTTTGATGAAGCATTTGAGATGTCCGAAGATGATGAGCTTTGGTTGCGTGCAGTCGAAGCCTTTTAATACCACTAAAAATAAGCTCTGCTATAATACAAGAAATTGAGACCTCTGAACAAACCTGACGTTCTCAGAGGTCTCAATAATAATTAGAAGAAGAATCTATGGTTTTAATGATCGATAATTACGACAGCTTTACCTATAATATTGTCCAATACTGTTTAGAGTTAGGGGCTGATCTCAAAGTCATCCGTAATGATGAATTGACAGTTGATGAGATCGCCGCTCTAAATCCTGAGAAGATCATCATCTCACCTGGTCCGGCTACACCAAATGAAGCCGGTGTCAGTCTTGATGTGATTGAACGCTTTAAAGATGAACTGCCGATCTTCGGTATCTGTCTTGGTCATCAAAGTATTGCTCAGGCATTTGGAGCCAAAATTGTACGTGCTGAACGAATGATGCATGGTAAGACCTCGACTGTCGAGTCAAGAGGTGATTGTGCTATTTTTGACAAGATGCCTGAGACATTTAGAGCAACCCGCTACCACTCTCTTGTTGTTGAACAAAAAGAGTTGCCAGACGTCATCGTACCGACAGCGTACAGTACGGATGATAATGAGATGATGGCTTTTCAGATTAAAGATCGACCTATTTATGGTGTCCAGTTCCACCCTGAGTCCATCATGAGCGAATTTGGACATGAGATGATAGGAAACTTCTTAAAGATATGAGAGAACGCATCATCCTCTTTCTGATTCTAGGATTTGATGCATTAGTACTTCTTTATGAAGTCTCAACCCTCTCCATAACTGCCCATGAGGCCGATGTCCTCTTTAACGGAAACTCTTTTATTCACTATCTGACACAATTTTCTGTTACTACTTTTGGGTATAACGATTATGCTCTTCGTATGCCGATGATCTTGTTTCATCTCCTATCGGTACTGCTTCTATATCAGGTTTCAAAGCCATATGTAAGACGTAACAGTGACCGTTTATGGCTTGTTTTTGTCTATATATTGTTGCCTGGGGTGATGAGTGCAGCGCTCTTAGTCAACAGTGCAGGTGTCATGATCTTCACACTCTTTTTACTGCTCTATCTTTATCAAATCAATTCACGGCTGATCCCTTTTGTTCTTGCTCTGTTTTTGGCAATTGATGGAGCGTATGCACTTCTGTATTTTGCACTTTTTGTTTATGCATTTAATAAAAACAGTAAATTCTATATGGCATTTACGGCTATCCTCTTTTTTGCCTCATATTATCTATATGGATTTGACACAATGGGCAGACCAAGTGGGCACTTCTTAGATACCTTGGGACTCTACGCAACGATCTTTTCACCGGTTGTCTTTGTCTTTTTAATTTACGTTTTGTACCGTAAGATGATCACAAAAGAGTACGATATTACACTTTATGTCGGTGGTGTTGTCTTTGTTCTGTCGTTGTTGCTATCATTTAGACAACAGATCCATATTGAAGATTTTGCACCGTACTTGATGTTGCTTCTTCCCTTGGCCGCACAGACTTTTTTTAGCTCTTATCGGGTGAGGCTACGTGTATTTAGGGGACGTTATCGTGTTATGTTAGCTGTCGGGTTTGCAATTTTAGCAATGCATTTCTTCTTGTTGCTGTTTAACAAAGGACTCTATCTCTTCTTAGAAAACCCGCATAAGCATTTTGCATATAAAACGCATATAGTAAAAGAGTTGGCAGCAACTCTCAAAAGTGAAAATATTGACTGTGTATCTGCTGAGAGTGTGCACATGCAGAACCGTTTAAAATTTTATGGCATTGATGAATGCTCGGACAGTGTTCTTTATGAAGTGCCCCTTGACATCAATAGTGATGTTACTATACGTTACGTTGGGCAAAAAGTTGCGGCATATAATGTTACAAAAACTCCCATTTAAATAATTGAAAAGCATAGTATTTATTTTGAAGAGATGGCATAGTTAAGCCGTGCTATAATTTCTATCAAAATATTTTGAAGGAATTGCAATGGCTCAAAAAGCGATTAGAGAATATGACGCAAAGTCAATTTTAGCAAAGCACTGGGATACTTACTTCCCAGACTTTACATATGCATATGAAACAGTTATGGTTCAAAACGGATCAGAACTTGCAGAAGCAGCAAAGACTAAAACATGGTTAGCTGAGAAGGCATTGGTTGCTAAACCAGATATGCTATTTGGTAAGCGTGGTAAAAATGATCTTGTACTTTTCAAAGACAAAAAGCCAGGTGATGTTTCACTTGCTAAAGCAACAAGCTGGATCGATGAGAAGTCTTCTACTGAGCAGTCAGTATACTTTTCATTTGATGGTGACACTCCAACTGGTGACGCTAAAGTAGATATGCTGACTCACTTCGTTGTTGAGCCATTTACGCCACACGAGCAAGCAGAAGAGTACTATATCTCTGCTACATGTGTCGGTGATGACGATATGCTTTACATGTCTGCTGAAGGTGGAATGGAAGTTGAAGAGGGTTGGGACGAAAAAGTTACTGAAG
>JAUWLG010000094.1 GCA_030613795.1 Helicobacteraceae bacterium | reverse complement strand
GAGAGTAGACTAAAAACCATTTGGCTCGAATAGACTCTTTTAGATCCAAATAGGCGATCAGAAGTAAATTATTCAAGGTGAGCTCCTACTCTTTCATCTGAGACAACTTTGCCTAGATCCATATAGACCTGTCTGTTGACAAGGTCTTTGACCTCTTCAAGTCTGTGGGTAACAAAGAGCAGTACCTTCTCCTCTTCGTTCTGCTTGAGAAGTCGATAGAAGTCATCTCTTGCCTTAGGATCAAGGTTGGCAGTTGGCTCATCGTAGATGATGATATCGCTTTTTTTAGCCAAACTGATAGCGATCAAAAGCTTCTGCTTCATACCGCCGCTGAGTTTGAAAAATGATTTGTTTAGGTTAGCTTTAATATCGAGTTTCATCTCATTGGCATAGTGTCTAATAAGTTCTTTGTCAACGTGAGCACTGACACTGATATACTGCATCAACTCGGCAATACTGAGTTTGATCGGAGGCGGAAGTTGAGGAACAAAGCTGATGTTTTCCAGTACTTTAACCCTCTCTTTAACCGGGTCAAAACCATTGATCGAGACCTGACCGCTGTCGGGATGATAATAGCCCAGCAAAGATCTGATAAGCGTTGTCTTACCTGCTCCATTAGCGCCCATCAATGCAATAGACTCATTTTTATTAAACTCTATACTGACATTGTCCAGTGAGACATGTGCACCAAACTTTTTTGTCAGGTTTGTCGTTTTAATCATTCCTGTCTACCCTTATACCAAACTTTTTAATCTAAAATCGAAACTGAGTGCATCCTCGTGACAGACATCGATACATCGTCCGCATAGTGTACAGTCCGCTCCCGTAATATATTCTTTAGTTATACCTTTTTCTTCTCTCTGTTTATCATATTTGGCTTTGGTGATCTCCAAGACCTGGTTTTCAAAACAGACATCACTACATACCATACAGTGATCGCAGTTATCGTTCCACTCTATACGAAGGGCAGAGACTTTTCCGATCATACCATAGGTCGTTCCTATAGGACAGATGTAGGTACACCAGGCACGACGTGAGTAAAAGACCTCAAACGCAAGAACAACAACAACCCAAAGAAGACCCAAACTCCAACCATAGGCTACAGCTCTACTCATAATTCCAACAACATTGATGGTCTCAAAGACCAGATAACCGCTTGTAAAGGCCGTTATTAAAAAGATCGCCCAAAAGAAGTAACGGACACGATGGTCGAACTTTCTCTCTTTAATGATCTTTTTATTTACAAGGGTGTTGTGCCACTTCTCACCGATCTCGCTCAAAAGACCATAGGGACATACCCATGAGCAGTAAGAACGTCCGCCGACAAGCATATAAAAGACCACAACAGTAACGGTTCCAATCACCATATTGATAGGGATATGATACGTTGCTAAAGCAAGCTGCATATTGGTATAGACGTCTATAAGGTGAAACCCTAAAAAGCGTGAACCGCTAAGCGTTCCTTCCAAGGTCTGAATATCAATGGCAAACGATAAAAAAAAGAGCAGATGAATAGCGATGACAAGGATCCATCGCTTCATTCTGTAACTAAAGAAGGTCTTGCCCTCTTTTGTCTTGTCAAAAAATGTCGACCAAAAAGTTGTGTTTTTTATGGTCTCTCTACTGTTATACTTATCCATTTTAGCACTCCGCTTTTGTTACAGGTTATTCTTCTAGAGCTTTTGCACGCGCCGGGAATTCGCCGATCTCATCAGCAAAGACTCTAAGATCTTCTTCACTTAAGTTCATCAACAGACCCTTCATGATCATGTTCTCTTTTCTGCCTGCTTTAAAGTCAACAAGGTCGGTATAGACTTTTTCAGCGTCTTGACCAAAGAGTTTAGGTCCCATCAATTTTTTGCCATTTTGCTCACCTGAACCGTTGACACCATGGCAAGAGGCACACTTGGTTTTGTATGCTTGAGAAACTTGGAATGCGCCCACATTTCCGGCTTTATCACGCAAGGCTTTTAGCTGCTCTTGCTCTTTAGCTCTGTCATCTTTCTCTTCAGGTTGTGCTACAACAGCTTTTTGTGACATCGAATCACCAAAGTCTTCAATGACCTTTGCATGTTCACCACCTTGATAAGCACCACCACCCATATAGGTCATCACCATTAGACCAACGATACCAAGAGTTAAAACTCCTACAATAATATTCTTAAGACTCAGCATTTAGTGCCTCCCTTTTACTGAATTATTTATTCTTGTCATTATCTATTCCTCATTTTTTCAAGTTCTGTGTTAAATTGATAGATCTCATCAGCTAACTCTCTGATCTCTTTGTCATCCATCATTTTGATAAGGTCAGTCATCAACACATTCTCATTTTCACCACTTTTAAACTTCATAATAGAGTTAAAGATAAAGTCTGAATCTTTACCGAGAAGAGAGGGTCCGATAACACCATTGGCATAGTCATTGTGACAAGCAGAACATTTGATGATGAACTTTTTGCTCATTTTTCTTGCGAGCATCGAGACTTGCACCTGTTCGTAAGGACTTCTAACGTTCATATTCGCTTCGATCGCTGTTCTTGGCTTTACTCGAACAGAGGCATCTATATTGGCCGGTCTAGCGTTTTCATCATAAGCACTTTTGATGTTGTAGTCATAATAGTAAGACTTGCTTAGATTTACATCCCGCCCTTTTTCCTGGACTTTGATCTCTCCGATATTCTCATTTGTCACGATCTCTATCTGTGCTGCACTTGCCGGAGCCGCTGCTTTTTGACTGCTCTCTTCTTTACTTTTGTTATCACCACACCCTGTTATAAAAACAGAAGCTGCTAATCCAAAAGCTAAAAGCAGACCCCCTGATTTACTTCTAAAACCTCTATATCTCATCTCTGACTCCTTACACTCTGTTTTCATATTGTTCTTCGTAACTTACACGGGGTTTGACAACGATAGACGGTATTGATGTCGGACAGACCTCTTCACAGGCACCACAACCGATACAGCCGTCATAGATCTCTGGTCTATTACCGCCATTGGCATCAGGTACCATAGCAATAGCACTTAATGGATTGGGGATCGGGCATACATCTGCACACAGAGTACACTGTTTTCCCTCATAACCCTCCATCTTGTCCAACAGTTGCGTCTCTAGTTCCGTAACGTTTCTCTGTGCACCAGTAAATGCATACATCCTATCATTATAACCCTTTGGCACGGGGGTGTTACTCATGGCGATACAGGTGTCCGGAAACTCCAAGACTGCTATACCCATATGAATATCTTCCGGTTTCTCACACGCATGGTCAAGTGCGCCGCTTGGGCAGGCAAGAACACACGGCACGGCTGTACAGGCGTAACAGCCGCGCACGGTCGCATCGATGTAAGGTGTTCCAATACCATGCCCCGTTGCAAAATCAGCAAGTTCAATAGAATGGTAAGGACAGACCTGAAGACACTGGCCACACTTAATACAGAGACCTAAAAACTCTTTTTCATCCACTGCACCGGGGGGTCTTAGTCTAGTTTCCGCTCGTAAAGGGTAAGGGCTAAGGGCTATACCGCCACCAAGTACAGCTGCAAATATACCGAGGGTCGAATATTTAACAAAATCTCGTCTGTCTGTTTTAACTTTTGCCATATCTATCCTTCTATCCTAACTTTAGGTTTCTCATCTTCTAGCAGAAAAAGCGGCTTTGAAAATGGCGCCAGTTTTGCTAAAAAGTTCAACAACGAAATAACGGGTGATCCGTAAAAAAACTTTACATCCGGGTTATAGACCCATAGCTGGTCTGCATACTGATAAACTTTATGCGGTGTATCACCGACGTTATCCCCATTTTTGTCAAAGCCTGCATAGTTATCCCAGTAGTTTCCTACGATCTCATTTTTGTTTGTCTTGCTTCCTCGACTGTCATTCACAATATCTTCGATATTCCCTTTGATCACATTATCTCTGATGATATTGTTTTCACTTAGAGAGTGAAAATGTAAGCCTTCTGCGTTGTAAAGGATGTTGTTACCTTCGATCCAGTTATTAGTGTCTGGCTCAAAAGGAGAACGGTCGATATAGATGCCTTGTGCACAATAGATGACAGTGTTATCTTTTATGGTGAAGTTAGAGACATCTTTTAGCCCTATACCCATGCCGGTAGCACCCAAAGAACTCTTGACAATATTGCCTGTTGCTACAGTGTCTTGAGAGTACATAAAAAAGATACCGACAGAGTTGTACTTATATCTGTTGTCTTTGACTATGTTTTTACCCGCATACATAAAGTGCAGTGAGTAGCGACAATGCTCTCCCCTGTTTTCAACGATCTGATTACCATGAGAGTACCAGACCACCATGTCACGAGAACGGATCAAACTGTTTTTGCTGACGATATTGTCATTGGAGTACCAAAGTCTGAGACCATCACCTCTAAGCCCAAGGTCAAGGTCTTTTGAGGTGATGGTGTTGTTAGAGATGATAGAGTTGCTGATCATCTGCAGATCTATTCCAAAAAGGGTGTCTTTGATGATACAGTTACTGATCTCGCACTGTTTGCCTTCAGACATTGCAATTGCTGCGTCAAGTTTGTCATGACGTTCGCCACTGTTGATGATCGTAAGGTTTTTAAGAGTGATAAACGAACCCTTGGTCGTGATGACAGTACCTTCGCCTTCTCCGTCAATGATAACACCCTCGCCTTGACCGATAATACTCAGAGGTTTGTTGATGATGATCTTCCCTTTATAGAGACCGGCAGGCAGTTTTATCGTCGAACCTACCGGTGCTCTGTCTATAGCGTCTTGCAATACATTTGCCTGCAAGACGTTTGACAGCAATAAAAGAGAAAGGATCATCACTCTAAACATAGTAAGCCTTTACGCCTCTGCCATCTCTTTTAGAGCCTTCTGCTTGGCAAAAAATGCAAGCAGACTCAAAAGGCTGATCGCAACGATCATGTAAAAACCTATGGTCGGGTATGAGTGTGTCGTAAACTGTGCGATCTTGCCGTCGCCAAAGACAGTCGGCATAAAGGGCTTGATCTTGAACGCACCCCAGTCATGCAGGTTGTGTCCAAACCAGTATAACCAGTAGGAGTAGTCAGCAATAAAAAGCAGCGGCAGTGATGCCGGGACCAACATCACTAAGTTGACAAGCTTCTGATTGTAGGCAATAAAGTAGATCATAAACAGAGAGAGCAGCAGAAGTGCATAGATACCGATCTCACGCTCTAGCGTACCGCCTACCCACATCGGGTCCATCCCGACATAGTGGTTGATCGTATTCATCTCATGGACTTCACCGCTGAAACCGTCAAAGTGGAAGAAGACAGGAATACCTTCAGGAAAAGCTTCTTTCGGGTAGTTTGGTGCTTCAAGCGAAACTGCCCAGATAGGCAGTGAAGCGGCACCGATCTCGGATGAGGACTCGATCATCTTCGTAAGATCATTATGTGCCTCTTTAGGTGTTGTGACACTTTTGTAGCGACCTTGGTTATACATATTCCAGACACTTGTCGAAAATGCTGAGACCTCATCACCTTTTTGCGCATCGATCTTGTTGAGTGTTCCATGAAAGGCGATCATTGGAAACGTAAACGCAACGGTTAAAAGTATCAAAGCTAAAGCGGCAAAAACTCTTGCCTTTATAAGACTTGGATGCATTGTCATTCCTTTTAATAAATTAAAGATTCAAGGTCTATCTATAGACTCTCAATATTTAACTCATACTTATAATAATGATAATATTATATTACATATAGGCACTGCAAAGATTGATAAAAATCAATAAAGGGCACCTTGCTAGTATAGCGCAAAAAAAAAGGGAAAGGACCGAAGCCCTTCCCCTTTTTAAAGACTAAGAGTGTTAACTCTTAGAACAGGTTAGCATTGGTGTCAATCCACTTAAGATATTCAATAATATCTTTTGTCTCTTTTTCACTCATATGCTGGTTAGGCATCTTAAGATTAAAGTAATCGATCATACCTTT
>JAUWLG010000232.1 GCA_030613795.1 Helicobacteraceae bacterium | reverse complement strand
GTAACTCGGTGTTGTAAATACTATAGGGGAAAAGGTATCTTCAAATACAATGTTACCTGCTTGATATTGGGCATAAAATATTCGGAATGCCTCAAACTTTGCTGAAGGTTTGTCGCTGATTAAAATAGTCTCTAGTGTTTTATAAAAATTCATAGGTATAATTTTACCAACATTATACGAAAGAAATTAAATGCAGATCAAAGTTCAGCCTATGGGCATGTATCAAACTAACTGTTATATCGTCACTGTTGATGGCAAAGACTTCATCATCGACCCCGGTGTCAACGCAACAGAATGGGTCAAAGCCAATGTCACCAATCCTGTCGCCGTACTCAACACCCATGCCCATTTTGATCATGTCTGGTCGAACCAAGAGGTCAAAGAGTTTTTTAACATTCCTCTCTACACCCCCAAAGATGACATCCCGATGTTGACCAAGAACTCTTGGGTACCGGAGTTACCTCCGTCATTTCCTGATGTTGCCGTTGAAGGTGAAGTAACCACTCTAGAGATCGAAGGTGTTCCCGTCACCTTTAGACACTATCCGGGCCACTGTCCGGGCTGTTCCACCATCGAGATAGAAGATGCCATGTTCAGCGGCGATTTCATCTTCGATCAAAGCATCGGCAGAACAGACTTCCCCTACTCTTCTCCGCAAGATATGGCCGACTCGCTAAAACGCTTTATGGCACTTGACTTTGACAAGACCGTCTACCCCGGTCATGGTGGGACAACAAGCATCAAAGCAGAACAGAAAAATGCACCGTATTGTATTCAGAGCCTGATATAGAAGTGCTAAGTGCTAAGTGCTAAGTGCTAAGTGCTAAGAACATGTCATACCAAAACTTATTTTTATCCACAAATTACACTAATTCCACCAATTATTTTAGTTAAAGAGTAAAACGTTTCTCACAACTATCCTTTTAGTACATGCTCATTTGTGACAAAGGTCTTAAAACTTGCCGTAAAGACATCTCTGCCGTGACAGTGACCAACGACCTCAACAACAGCTTTTGCTCCCTCTTGCTCTACAATGGTCGCTTCAAAGTCGATAACATCACCCTTTGCACTTGGTGCAATAAAGCGACAAGAACTGCCTGTAAGAACCACATTAGGCTCATTAACAGCACACATCGCTGCAAAGTCAGCAGCACCGAAGATAAAACCGCCATGGATCAGGCCCTCTTCGTCAGCCACCATCTTGGCATCAGTCTTTAGCTGTACTTTTGCATATCCCTTGGCAAGTTCTAAAACCTCACCACAGAGCTTAGTATTGATCTTTAAGTGGGTGTTTTGGGGCATCACTTCTCCTTTGGTTTTTTGATCAAACGGACATAGACACGTTTTGGTGCAGGATACCCTTCTACGGTCTTAGTTGGATCATCCGGGTCCAAAAAGTCCTCGAGACTTTGACCTTCTATCCACTCTGTCTTGCGCTGTTCCTCTGAATCAGTCACAGAAGTCTCAAGCACTTCAAAGTCGCTAAAGCCTGCACGCAGGCACCAGTTTTTAAGAGCAGGAATGGTTGGTACAAAGTAGATGTTCGGGATTTTGGAGTAACTCCCTTGCGGACAGAGGGCCATCTCCTCGTCACCATCGATCATAAAGGTGTCAAGAATGACTTCGCCCTCGCTGTCAAGCCCTTTAAAGAGCTGTTTTAACATCGCGACAGGATCACTGCGGTGGTAAAGGACGCCTAGACAAAAGATAGTGTCAAACTTCTCTTCATAAAAAGGGACGTGTTCTACACCTAGAAGTTCATATTTTATATCTGTTTTGGCAAAGTGGTTGATAAAATCGAATTGTGTTTTATAGACGGCAGATGGATCGAACCCCACTAACGAGGCAGGATTGTCCTCTTGCATACGAAAAAGGTAGTAACCGTTGTTGCACCCAATGTCGGCAACACGTTTGCCTTCAAGGTTGAAATGGGGACGCAGAAGGTTGTACTTCATAAAACTCTGCCATTCGGTATCGATAAAGAGGCCAAAAAGGTCGAACGGTCCTTTTCTCCACGGCATCATCATTCGGGCAACGGACGCAATCTGTTCATGATCGATACTCTCTCTTGTCTGCAAAGAGACCGTATCTTCCAGTGAGAGTGTTACATCAACTTCCGGCAGTGATGCCAGAGCCTCACGCAGAGGCTTAATGTTCTTCCACGTCATCCATTTTTCACGCTCTGTGCGCAGGGCATTTAAATCCATAATACTCTTTCTGTTTTTACATAAGTCCCAAAATATAAACGCATCTCTATTTCTATTTCAAAACTTGGGTCAAGTTGCTTGTATTTTAGCAAAAGCTTGTTAAAATCCTTTTCATGCGAATCGAAAAAAAAGCAACCCTTATCTCATCATCAACGGCAGCACTTTTAGTCACCATCAAAATGATCGTGGGCATCATGAGTGGTTCCATTGCCATTCTTGCCTCCGCCATTGACTCTTTTCTAGATCTTCTAATCTCTATATTTAACTATTTTGCCCTCCATCAGTCTGAGAAAAAAGCTGACGCCAAGTTTAATTTTGGACGCGGTAAGCTCGAAGCCATCGCTGCTGTTATGGAAGGGACCATTATCTCCATTTCAGGGCTCTTCATCCTCTACAATGCCATTGATAAACTGCTACATCCCAAGGTTATCGCCTATATGGACTTGTCACTTATCGTGATGGGGATCTCTATTGTCTTAACGGGAGCCTTAGTCCTCTTTTTGGTCAATGTCGCCAAAAAGACAGGCAACCTTGTCATCCGTGCCGATGCACTCCACTACCAGACAGACCTCTACACCAACGGGGCTATCTTGATCGCACTCGGCGTTATTCACTTTACTGATTTTGAGATCATTGATCCGCTCCTAGGAATCGCTATTGCCATCTATATGGTCTATTCAGCCTATCCGATCATCAAAGAGGGCTTTTTAATGTTGATGGATATTGCTCTTGATGAGGATGAGATCGAAAAGATCCAGGACTATCTCTTGCAAGTTGACGACATCAATAGTACTCATCATCTGACAACTCGCCGTTCCGGTTCAGACATCTTTATTACGATCCATGTAGTCTTTAACGTCTCCATCTCACTCTTTGATGCCCACCGCATCTCTGACAAGATCGAAGAGGGACTTCAAAAACTTTTCGAAGATGAGCGTGTCCACTCGATTATTCATATGGATCCGTATGATGATTCTGATATCAATGTTGAACATCTCTAAAATAAAAAAAGGAAATACAATGACAAAACTAACACTAATTGCCCTCTGCAGCCTAACGCTTATGGCAAACCCTTACGAAAGTAACAAAGAAGAGCTTGACTCAGTAATAAAAACTGGTCAGGAAGTCTCTGCAACACTGCTGCAAACCCTAGGTAAAAAC
>JAUWLG010000186.1 GCA_030613795.1 Helicobacteraceae bacterium | reverse complement strand
AATAAGGAACAATATGCCTACTATAGAAAACATCGAAGAGAGACTACGATCCGAACTTGCTATTGCCCTCTATTTTAGTGCGCCAACCTGCAATGTCTGTCACGCTCTGAAACCAAAACTTCTCTCTGCTTTCGAAGCGAACTTTTCACAGTTAGATGTCATTAGTATCGACATCTCTGAGACACCGGAGATCGCCTCGCACTTCAGTGTCTTTGCCATCCCAACACTGCTGGTCTATCTTGATGGAAAAGAGTTTTTGCGTAAAAGCCGCCATATGAGTGTGGATCAGGTAGTAGAGGAGATCAAACGTCCTTACGACATTATGACCTCTTGATATTTTAGATTTAAAAAAACTTTCTTTAGATACTCAATATCTATCTTTCGTCATTCCTGCGAAGGCAGGAATCAAACAGTAGCAATTTTCTGTTAAGTTTGAACTCTTGGGTTCCTGCCTTCGAAGGAATGACAAATCTATTACTTCATAAAGGCCAAAAGTGCTGCTGTTACTGCCACATTAAGAGACTCTACTCCGCGTTGCATTGGAATAGATAGCGACTTGTTGCAGAGTCTTGAAACAGCGGGGCTTACACCTTCACTCTCATTACCTAAGACAAATACAACTCTCTTTCCCGTTTTAACACTATAGATATCATCTTTAGCATGTGAAGAGAGCGCATATATCTCACTGTTTTCAGCTAATGTAGCCAAAGGGGCTTCGAGTGTCTTGCAGTAGAAGATAGGGATCTTGAACAGTGTTCCCGCACTTGCCTTGATCACCAGAGGTGAGATCTTTGCACTGCTGTTTGTCGGTAGGATGATACCGTCGATCTTTCCGGCAGCAGCTGAGCGTACGATCATTCCAAGGTTCTGCGGATTTTGAACCCCATCGAGTGCTAAAAGACGAAACTCATCACCAAGAGTCGCTTCGATCTTGTCACTTTTTTGATAGTTAGGCGCGATGATATCGATCGCCACACCCTGGTCCTGCTTAGCATTTTTAGAGATGCGGGAGAGCTGCTCTTTGGAGTGCATCTTGATCTCAACACCACGCTGTTCTGCAACCCCTTTGATCTCAAGGATCACACCCTCATCACGGTTGCTTGTAGCGAGATGCAGTTTATGTATCTCTATCGTCTCATCATCAAGGATCTCGGTGACAACATTACGACCATAAAGGGTGATGATGCTGTCAAAAAAAGCTTTTTTGTTTAAATATTCTTGGGAATCTTTCATGGCCACATTATATCCACATTTATTTTTCTTAAAGTGTGAAAATTAAGGGATATCACTCAATACCATCTATGCTTTTGAGCGTTATCCTAGATTATAGGAGCTTACATGTTACGTATTACTATTGAAAACGGGCATCTTCTGAAAGACGGCAATGAAGTCGAACTCTCGCAATGTAATTTAAGTGCAAAGGTCAAAGAAGTTTTTCAATATTTTCTGAACAACAATATCAGACTTGACTTTGAAAAACGTGACAAAAATATCTCTTTTTCAGCGATTCGTCCTGATCTTAAAACACGTCTTATCAATGCATTGATGGCCGATAAATTGATTCGTCACCGGGGGTTAGATGCTGCCTGATGACGTTTAAAAATCAAGGCTGAAACCCAGGCTAAGGTTTAGTCCTTCAAGACCGTCACCCTTTGAGACACTGGGCTCAATAAAATAACGGTAAATATAGGCACTTTTTTTAGGCGTATTCCAATAGACACTCAACCCCGCTGTCGCATAACCACTGAGATGCGCTACATTAGCCAGGTCACCCCAAATGTAGTTTCCTTTGATATACGGCTCCAACGTCAGGCTCATATCATGGTAGTTATAAAGAGGTTCTGTTTCAAAGCCCATCATCAATGATGCAACTGATGTCTGTGAGCTTAAAGAGGTGAGATCACCAATAACATCTTGTACCAGGTCTGTCAAATCAAATTTAGATAAAGTTTTGTAGAGTTTATAATTGAGTTTCGTGTAGATGTCATACCCTCTATAGTCTCGGTGATAAGCATACTCTGTAAAAAGCTTATACGAAAAGTTTTCATTAAAATCATCTGCAAAAAAATTCTTTACATCGCTTCCGTCCAAACCATCCTTCTCACGTACAGTAACACCAACACGAGAATAGAGTAACTCAACTCCGAACAGCAAGTCAGAATGTTCTGTTGCCCGATAACGAAGTCCAACACCAATACCGCCAACATAGGTCTGCAGCCGATTATCAAGATGCAGCAACGTTCCATTACTGTCTTGAATATCTCTATCGCTGCGTGTATCACTGTAACCCATATCAACGACCATAAATAGATTTGTCTTTTCAGTAAGAGGGTCAAAATGGTAACTAAGGGGGAGGTTATACATACGCATTACTGTATCGATCTTAGTAAAGCGATAGACACCTGAGCTCAAACCATCTTGAGAAGTAAATACAATAGCCGCATTAACCGATGCCAGATAGGCCTCCTGACCTAACTGCTCTTCGAGTGTTGGTGCCGCCTTCACAGACGAGAAAAGTAAAAAAAATAGAACTATTATGCGCATACAGTATTATACTCACTAACCAATGAATAGTGAAAGATGGCGAAGCTCATCTTAGCCCCACCTAAACAATTCCATGAAAAGTCTTAGATTTGGTGCAGATTGTGTTTAACTCAGACCGATAGCGCACTAGTGTGCGTGGAGAGTCTGAGTTGGACGCAAGGTGCGCCGAAGCTAAGACTTTTTAGGCTTTAATTGGTATTTTAGGACTAAGTACCCCATTACCCCTGACAAAAACGACCCCATTAAAATACCGATACGCTCATCCATCATATTAATACAGGCATCACCAGCACATTCAAAGGCAAGAGAACCAATAAAGAGACTCATCGTAAAACCGATACCGCCCAAGATAGCGACCCCAAAAAGATGTACCAAGTTTATACCATCAGGTAATTTGCCAAATTTGAGCATAATCGCCAAAAGGCTAAAGCTAAAGATACCAACAGGTTTTCCTAAGAAGAGCCCAAGCGTTATCCCAACGGTGACATTATCTACAAAATCTTTTGTACTGACGCCACTAAAGTTTACACCCGTATTGACAAAGGCGAATAGCGGCAGAATCACATAATTAACAGGCCCATGCAGAGACTCTTCGAACTCATGAAAGCTTGCTTTGTTGTTTCGAAGTGGGATCAAAAGCCCAACAATAACACCTGCTATGGTCGCATGGACACCCGACTTTAAAACGGCGGCCCAAACAATGACACCAATAAGGATATACGCAGTGTTATTGGTCACCCCTCGCCAGTTCATCAGCATCAAAACAAGAATAAAAAACCCTGATACAGCTAGGGCTGATGTAGACAGACCATGGCCAAAGAAAAGAGCGATCACAATGATCGCACCAAGGTCATCAATAATTGCCAGAGCCAATAAAAAGACCTTCAACTCTGCCGGAACACGTTTACCTAAAAGAGAGAGTATCCCCAAGGCAAAGGCAATATCAGTTGCCATCGGAATCGCCCATCCCTGCATCCCGATCGGGTCGCCCCAGTTAAATGCTACATAAACAAGCGCCGGTACAACCATGCCGCCAATAGCAGCAAATGCCGGTACAACGATTTTAGAGATGTGACTTAGACTGCCCTCAAGAACCTCACGTTTTATCTCCATACCGATCATAAAAAAGAAGATCGCCATCAGACCATCATTCACCCATAAGAGCAAGGGTTTAGCAATGGTGAACTGATGGATGCTGACAACAACAGGGATGTCTAAAAAGTTCTCATACACGTGGGCAAAAGTGCTGTTAGAAAGAAGCATCGCCAAAACAGTGGCTATGATCAGCAAGACACCAACAGCTGATTCGCCTTTAAAAAAATTAAGCAGAGATTGTCTGAGTACAACCATTAAAGCAGTCCTAATTTTTCGTTATCTTAATGATACTCTATTATGGTCAATATGTGCAAAAAAGGAGAAGTATCAACGCCTAAAAGGCGTTGATAGAGTAGAAAGAGTGTTATATTTTAGAGA